>JADFQT010000099.1 GCA_022561675.1 Chloroflexota bacterium | reverse complement strand
GGTGTTGGCGGCAGACATGTTCCTGATAGCCACCCCGATCTACCGGGCTGCTTTTACCGGTGCGCTGAAAAACCTGCTGGACCTGGTGCCGGTAGAGGGTTTGATGGGCAAGGTGTGCGGCCTGGTCGGCATGGGCGCTACTGACCATCACTACCTGGCTGTGGATACCCAGCTGGGTCCAGTACTGGCCTGGTTTGGCGCTCACCTGGTTCCCGTCGCGGTTTACCTGCAATCCCGGCAGTTCTAGCAAGGTTGCCTCACCGATGCGGAGGCTATCGTCCAGTTGGAAGCCCTGGCCCAAGGGGTCGTTTCCCCGCACGCGGCGGTTTCCGGCCATCACGGCGTGCTGGGTCCCAAACCTCTGGCTGCGGGTTAGCTAATGCCGGAGGCTGGAAGCGTCTAGGGCAAGCGGAAGGCCCCGGAACTCTTTAATGGATTCTCTTTTAGGATCAGCGCGCTGGGTACTCGGCCGAAAAGGACTCTGGCCAAGAATCGGCCCAGCCCCCTCAGCTGAAATGGGGCATCACCTCTCTGGCGAAAAGCTCCATGCAAGTCAGGACCGTTTTCTGTTCCATGCCGCCAAAATCAAAGTTGCAGCCGAAGTATTCAATCCCCAGATTCTGAAACTCCTTGATCCTGGCCACACACTGCTCCGGCGTGCCGATGATAGCCCGCTTTTCCGCCAGGTAGTCGTAGCTGGGAGGCTGCTCGGTGCGGGTGCGCCGAAAGTCGTCCAGCTTTTGGTAGACCTCGCTCCCTTCGGTGAACTGCCGCCGCCACTGGAGCATGTCCTGGGTCCAGCACATGGCCGGCTCGGCTTCCCGGCGGGCCTGCTCCTCCGTTTCCGCCACGTAGCAGTAGCGAAAGAAGGGAATTTGGGAGAGGGGCACCCTATGTCCGGCCTGCTCCGACAGCGCTACGAATCGCTGGCACAGGTCCGTGGCGTCGTCGTGGTCCAGCACCACTCCCGTCATCATGGGATGCCCGGTGGAGATCGCGAACTCCAGGGTTTCCTGGGTACGGGTAGCGGCGATGTAGATGGGCGGGTGTGGTTTTTGCTCCGGCATGGGCACCAGATTGGCGTGGTTTACCTGATAATGCTGACCGGAAAAAGAAAAATCCGGAGTCGTCCATAATCCCTGGATTATCTTGATGGATTCCTGGAACCGTATCTGGCTCTCCTCACGATTGACGTGGTATCCGGCGTACTCGTAGCCGGCCGTTCCTCGCCCAAATCCGGCATCGAAGCGGCCGCCGCTGATCAGGTCCAGTGTCGCGCCGTCCTCCGCCAGCTTGATCGGGTGGTGCAGCGGCGGTACCAGGACGGCGGTTCCCAGGCGGATTTTATTGGTGCGGGCGGCGATGTTACTGGCCAGGACCAGCGATGAGGAGCCAATCCCGTAGCGGGAGAAGTGGTGCTCAGCAAGCCAATAGCTGTAGTAACCCAACTCTTCGGCTACTACGGCCTGCTCCGTAGCTTCTTCGATTAGCTGCTTGGGATTCCTGCCTTCCGGCCAGGGGACATGGGTAAAGATGCCAAACTTCAATTTTAGCCTCTCCGCGAGCCTCTCCGGCCAGCTCATTGGCGTAAGTGCCTATTGGCGTAATTGCCTATTGGCATAATTGATGGTTAGACCTGGTCGCGCTAGCAACGGACCTGGCTCGAAACTAACACCGCCTTCGTCTAGCGTCAACCCCATTGCGGGGCTCTGCTGCCGCGACGGGGGGCCAGCACCAGCGTAGGGAAGGTTCGCCTAGCCGAATCACCTGATTCGGGAGGTGCCCGGGGATGGGTTTACTATGTTCTGCCCTGCCAGGAATTGACGGTAGTATTGAGATGTTTTCTCGATCAAGGAGTTTCCATAGCTGACTGGAGATATGCCCTTGTCCGGCTCAATAGCGGCGTGCTCCTCATGCTCGTTCCACGTATAAAGGAGGATGAGGCTGATGTCGTCCTTGTTGTCGACTGCTACTTGCCAGGCCTGTCCATAAATTTGGTCTTCCAGCAAAGGGTCGACCCGCCGGTAGTCATGACCCAGGTCCTTCCCCATGATGTACATCCAGTATTCATCGAACCGAGGGAACAATACAATCACTCCATCGTCCGAGATAGTTCCCTCGACCAGGGTAACATCGGGATACCAGTTCCAATCCAACGACGTATCGGCCTTCCAGTTGGGATTGTCCGTGCTGGACCAGCTTTTAACAGTGAACCTGCCATCTGCCGGTTCTTTCAGGTCCACGTTAGACCAGGTGACCAGCAAGGGGTTGGTCTCCCAATCGAACATGAAGGCAGGGTAGACGTTGTACACGTTATCCCATAGGAAATCGAGGATTTGCTGCTTCTGGACCAGGGTAAGCCCCGGAGGATCAACCATGAAAGGCTCTACCAGGACTGCTACCTTAAACGGCGCGTTTGTGGAAGAGATGTAGTCCATTAGAGCAATGAGCGCCCGCTGCATCGCCTCTTTTTCCTTGTCGTCAACGTTCCCGTCGAAATTGATGTCACCCCAGCCATGCCACGAGACGATGATGGTGCCGATGCCCGCTTCCTCCATCGAGGCAAGTTGCTGACCGATCACGGCCGGGTCGTCAGAGGCGTAAAAGCCGTAAGCGGGTTCGTCGGTAACCCCGACCCGGCTGCCGATTCCCAGGTCGGTGTTCCAATGGCTCGACTTCAATCCTCCAATACTGTTGCCCGTGTCGAGGTCGAAGCCGAACCAGAGGTACATGAGTGCGGCGAGCGGTTGGGCCACGGTCGGAGCCGGGGAGGCTGGTTCCGACTTCTCTCCGGCTTTTTCGACGGATGGTATGCTGGCAGGTCTGACCGGCCGGCCGTCTTCCAGATTATCGGCCTGCTGCGCCAGAGCCTCGGCCGGCGCTCCAGAGTCGACAGCCGGGTTCGGGGATGGAACCTGGGATGGCTCTACCAAACCTGGCTTGGCTGCTTCAGCGCCTACGGCTGGAGGAGAAGAAAGCTCCTCCCCTGGGGCTATCGACGCACCGGCGCATCCCACCAGGAGTAATAGGGCCAAGCCAAGAAATATCTTTGACAGGAAGCCTTTCCTACTCGACGGATGCGAGGTACGAGACTCCGGACATGCCTCATAAAGGGGGACAGCGGCGGATGGCTTCATTAATTCCATACTACGGAAGAAGGCGAAATTCGGATTTCTCGGGCAGCTGCCGGGAGCTGGTTTTTGGGGAAGGCTTAAGCCTGCCGGTCATCCAGTCTCCTGAGGGTCCTTCTGAAGCTCCAGCAGGCGCATTCCTTTGTCAACCTGGCTTCCCGGCTCAACCGCCAACCTCAGAACCACCCCGTCCCGGTGCGCCGCAATCAGCAGTTCCATCTTCATGGACTCCATAATCATAACAGTTTGTCCCCGCTCAACCCGGTCTCCCACCTGCACCAGGATTTCCGCGACAGTTCCGGGCATGGGAGCCAAAATGTCGTCTCCGGCGGCAGACTGCTCCCGACGGTCCGGTCGCCGGGCATCCACCCGTTGGTAAATGAACAGATAGCCGTCTAGCCACAGATGCAGTTCGTCCCCTACCCAGGAGAGGAGGAAACGATGGGACCTGCCGTCTGAGGTGCGGCACCACCCCTGGTCATTGCCCTCGCCATCGTCCATGATGGTCAGCTCAATTTCCTGCCCATCCACCGCGACCTTGAGCGTTCCTTCCCGGCCGGTTATTTCGCCGGTTATTTCGTAGCTCAAGACCGAGCCGCCTGGCTGCCCAGGGATTAAGGGTCCCAGCTCTCTTATCAAGCCGCTACTCACGCCGTTACTCATGGGAACTGACGAGGTCCGGCGGCTCGCCAGGGGGAGTCATGAACCGGTTCCCGGCCCCCTGCTGTCTGCCCGGGGCTGGTGACATCGTCCGAGGCCGAGGAGGCCCAGGCCGCCAGGGCGTTGGCCAGCTGCCGGGTCTCTTCCGACCCCCTGGACTGGGTAATCGCCGGAGTATTCTCCAAAAAATTGGTGTCGTATTGCCCGTTTTGAAAATGGGGATGCCGAATAACCTCCCTCAAAAAGGGGATGTTGGTTACCAGACCCAGAACCGGGAAATGGGACAGAGCCAGCTCCATTCGTCGCAGACTTGTCTGGCGGTCCGGCCCCCAGGCGATGAGCTTGGCCAGCATGGGGTCATAGTAGGTTGATATCTCTTGCCCTTGGGCCACCCCGCTGTCCAGCCGCAGACCGGGGCCGCTGGGCGGCAGCCAGTGGGTTATCTTGCCCGCCGAGGGAGCAAAATTGTTGTAAGGGTCTTCGGCGTAGATGCGGCATTCCACGGCGTGGCCGCTGGTCCGCTGGTCTTCTTGTTCCAGCGTCAGAGGCTCCCCCGCGGCGATGCGCACCTGCCATTCCACCAGGTCCAAGCCCAGCACCGCCTCGGTGATGGGGTGTTCCACCTGTAGCCTGGTGTTCATCTCCAGAAAATAGAACTGTCCCGACTCTTCATCGATCAGAAACTCCGCCGTACCCGCGTTCTGGTAGCCGGCGGCTCGGGTCACCGCTACTGCGGCCTGGCCCATCTGCCGCCGCAATTCCGGCGTCAAAACCGGGGACGGAGTCTCCTCTATTATTTTTTGATGGCGGCGCTGGATACTGCACTCGCGTTCCATCAGGTGAATAACGTGGCCATGATTGTCGGCCAGGACCTGAAACTCCACATGCCGGGGCCGTGGAATGTAGCTTTCCAGGAACACTCGTCCATCCCCAAAGGCAGCGGCAGCCTCTCGTTGGGCGGATTCCATGGAGAGAGTCAGGTCCTTGGGGTCGGTGACCAGCCGCATGCCCCGGCCGCCTCCTCCAGCCGCGGCCTTGACCAGCAGGGGATACTTCAGGTCTGCCCCAAAACTCGCGGCTTCCTCTCCGTCCGGCTCGCAGACCGGGGAGCTGGGAACCACGGGCACGGCCGCCTGGATGGCTAGCTCCTTGGAGCGAACCTTGTCGCCCAGGGCTGCCATGCTCTCCGGGCTGGGCCCGATAAAGACAATGCCCGCCTCCAGGCACGCCCGAGAAAACTGGGGGCTCTCCGACAGGAAACCGTAGCCCGGGTGGATCGCTTCCGCCCCGTGCCGGCGGGCGATGGCGATGTGCTTGCCGATGTCCAGGTAAGTTTCTTCAGCGGTAAATCCCTGCAACGGGTAAGCCTCGTCGGCCAGCGCCACGTGTGGGGCGGAAGAGTCCGGCTCGGAATAAACCGCGATGGTGCCGACGCCCATCGCCTGCAAGGTTTGCTGCACGCGAACGGCGATTTCGCCTCGATTGGCTACCAGCACCTTTGAGAAAATAGGGGAGACCATATGGCCAACGTCCTAACCCAAGCCACGGTGGTATCTACATGGAACGCAATGCCGACTCTGCGGATTCCACTGGGGTATTGGTATAGAGGCGGAACCCTCCCGCTCACCGAAAGCATAGGCTATTCACCGCAGCGCTCGGCAAGACCCGGTGGAAATGCTACACGTGAAAATGCTACATTCGGAAGACGCCCCGGGCCGGCTGGGGGAAAGGAGCATTAACCGCGGCGGAAATACCCAGTCCCACCACGGTCCGGGTGTCCGCCGGGTCGATGATTCCGTCGTCCCACAACCGGGCGGTACTGTAGTATGCGTCGCCCTCCTCGTCGTATTTCTCCAAAATAGGACGTTGGAGGGATTCTTTATCTTCGTCACTCAAGGTTCGGCCATCCCGCTCCAGCTGCTGCTGCCGCACCGTCACCAGAACCGAGGCCGCCTGAGGACCGCCCATTACCGAAATGCGGGCATTGGGCCACATCCAGAGGAATCGGGGCTGGTAGGCCCGGCCGCACATTCCATAGTTCCCGGCGCCAAAGGAATTTCCGATGACTACGGTAAACTTGGGAACCGCCGCGTTGGCCACCGCCATTACCATTTTCGCTCCATCCTTGGCAATGCCTCCCGCTTCGTACTGGCGGCCAACCATAAACCCAGTGATATTCTGTAGGAAGAGCAGGGGAATGCCCCGCTGAGAGCACAACTCTATAAAATGGGTTCCCTTCAGGGCGCTTTCCGAAAATAGAACCCCGTTATTGGCGACCACTCCAACCGGGTAACCCCAGATACGGGCGAAACCGCACACCAGCGTTTCCCCGTAATTGGCCTTGAATTCGTGGAACCGGCTGCCATCCACAATGCGGGAAATTACTTCGCGGACGTCGTATTGCCTGCGGTTGTCCGCGGATACGATGCCGTATATCTCCTCTGGGTCGTAAATGGGCGGTTCCGGAGCCTCCACCAGAAAGGGGGGACTTCGCTTTTCCACGAAGTTTTCCACGATGTTGCGGGTGATGGCCAGCGCGTCCTCATCGTCCAGGGAGTAGTGATCGGCGACTCCGGAGACCCGGGTGTGAACGTCAGCGCCCCCCAGGGTCTCGGCATCCACTTCCTCACCGGTGGCGGCCTGCACCAGAGGAGGACCGGCCAGGAAAATAGTGCCCTGGTTGCGGACGATCACGGCTTCATCGCTCATGGCCGGGATGTAGGCGCCGCCGGCAGTGCAGGAGCCCATTACCACCGCGACCTGCGGGATAGCCTGGGCGGACATCTGGGCCTGGTTGTAAAAAATTCGGCCGAAGTGGTCCCGGTCTGGGAAGACCTCGGCCTGCAGAGGGAGATAGGCTCCGCCGGAATCGACCAGATAGATACAAGGCAGGCGGTTTTCCAACGCGACTTCCTGGGCGCGCAGGTGTTTTTTCACGGTCAGGGGATAGTAGGTGCCGCCTTTTACGGTGGCATCGTTGGCCACGATCATTACCTCGCGACCGTGGATAACCCCGATGCCGGTGACTATCCCGGCAGAGGGCACATCGTCGTCGTACAGACCGCAGGCCGCCAGAGGACTCAGTTCCAAAAAAGGAGTGTCCCGGTCCAGCAGGCGCTGGATTCGGTCCCGAGCCAGCAGCTTGCCTCGCTCGCGGTGCAACTCCTTGGCCGGGGACTCGCCCCCGCTCCGCACCAGAGCCAGTCTTTCCCTGAGCCGCTCCACCAGGGCGCCCATGCGCTTCCGGTTGTCGGCGAACTGAGCGGTGGTGGTCTGAACCCGGGACTCCATTACATCCATGTCGAGTTCACGGTCGAGTTCACGCTCTCAAGAGTGGGCCCGGCCCTGGGGAGCCGTCCACCTCGCTATTGTATACCGTGGCCCAATAGTGGGCCCGAGGGGGATAGGATCGGGGATCCGCCATTTAGGGCAAGGTGGAACCAGCGGGCCGGTCCCGGATGGGTGCTATCTGGAGGCGATGTTACCGATCCTTAACGAAAGCTCTATCTATGTAAGTTCCAAATCCCCCTCAATCCCCCTTGCAAAAAGGGGGTAAAGGGGGATTTACCCAAACGGCAACCACTCCGACCGGGTCTTGTTATTGATTCAAGGCGCAGTTATTCCCCTTCCAGTCGGTCTTTTGAGCGGACGGTCGCTCAGATCGGGAGCCTTGATTCAGTCCCACCCTCCGGCACGTCGATCTCAAAGGCGTTGGCGTTGAAGGCCAGTAGGGAATAGTAGCCGAGCAGCGTGCTCAGCTCGGTCACCCCCAGCGCGCCCAACTGATTCAGCGCCGCGTCGAAGGTCGCCTGACTAACCCTATGGGTTTTGAAGCACTCCAGGGCATAGTTAACCACGGTCTGCAGGTCGGGTGCTAGTTGCGGCAGGGGCTTCCCGTCGCGGAGGGAGTCGACGAACTCGTCGCTGATGCCCTGCTGCCTGGCCCGGGCGGCGTGGGCATGCCAGATGTACTGACAGTCCATGGAACGGGCCGTGATTATCATTGCCAGTTCCTGAATTTGCTTGGGCAGGGACGATTCATCCCGAAGATAGTTAACCAGATGATTGGCCCGGCGGCGCATTTCCGGGCTGTGAATCATTACCGACCCCGGGCCGCCGGCTACCACGCCGCCAGTGTTGGCGGTTTCCGCATCGAAGACGGAGCGAAGCCCCTCCGGAACTTGTTCTCTGGTCACGGTAGGTGTTCTGGCCATGGCTTTCCTCCCCAAGTGTTGTATACGCTGGGCGGTTCTACTCTAACATGAAATTAAAGCCGGGAAATTCATCCCGTGAAATCAATCACTGTCCCGCCACCCTGGATTATGGGATCGGCGCAGCGGGGTCCTATTGAATCCTATTTACCGGCGCTGGAACCGAGCTCCGCCAAAATCTTGGCCAGGTCCCGGTTGAATTCACCCTTGTTGAGAACCAGATCGCAACCCAGGGTCCGAGCCCGCTCCAGCGTGGCCACCTGCTCGTGGGGGCCGAAGGCTATGACCTGAGTCGATACCGGCTTGCGCTCTTTTAAAACCTCCAGGGCTCCAACCCAGGTCGACTCGTCCCCCTCCAGGTCCACCAGAATCAAATCAGGCGGAGGCCCATCAAGCTGATTCCGGAAGGCCGGCTCGGTGGTGGCCCTTCGAACCTGATAACCCAGGGGTTCGGCAGCAGCCTCGATGCGGCCCAAAAAGAACAGGTTTTGTCCGACCAGAAGGACCGCTTTCTTGCTTGAATCTTGCAATTATTGCTCCTTATATGAAAACTCTAAACTTGTAAGATCCAAATCCCCCTCAGTCCCCTTTCAAAAAGGGGGATATAGGCGGATTTACCCAAATGGCGGCCCCGGTCCGACTGCCTGGAAGGGTTGGACGGGCGCGGGGTAACGCGACTCAAAAATTG
>JADFQT010000098.1 GCA_022561675.1 Chloroflexota bacterium | reverse complement strand
CCTCTACTTTACATTGAATCAGGGCGCGGGACCAACCAGCTGAGCCTCAAAGATCTCCGCATGGGCCGAGTAAAGCCACGCCGTCGGCGGTTTGAAAACGCGAAGGCGCGCCGCGAATCCTCCGAATGCTGGAGAAGGACTGCACAGCACAGGCACAGCACAGGCCATTGTGCGCCGCGATTGAGAGCGCGGTCGAGCCGCAAGCCCAGCCCAACTCTTCAATTGCAATCGCGGCACTCACAGCGTCAATACCGGCGCCACCATATTCTTCGGGCACATTCAGCCCCAACAAACCCAGCGGGGCCATCTTCCTCCTGTTCGCCCTACCCTGCTTCCTTCTGGTAAAGGAACCCCCTGGGAAAGCAGCTTGGTCGGCCCGCTTGTTTCGGGAGGGCTATGCCCAGCTTTTTCGCACCCTGCGGAGAGCCCGTACCCACGCCAATCTGCTCCGTTTCATTGCCGCCCGGTTCCTCTACGTCGACGCGCTCAACACTCTCCTGGTTTTCATGGGCATCTACGTAACCGAGGTAATTGGTTTTTCTAATAATCAGGTAGGAATTTTGCTGGTCATCTCGTCGGGTTTTGCCGTTGTTGGCTCCCTGTCCTACGGATGGCTGGTGGACCGTATTGGTCCCAAGAAAACCCTGACTATCGTCTTGCTGCAATGGATGGTGGTGTTCATCGCCGCGGCAGCTACCTCCTCCGGAACAGTCTTTTGGGTCATTGGCGCAATGGCCGGAGTGGCACTGGGCGGGACCTGGACCTCCGACCGGACTTTTCTGACCCGGCTGGCTCCACCGGAGCAAATGGGCGAGTTTTTTGGGCTGTACCAGCTGGCGGGCCGGTTCGCCGCGGTCATTGGCCCTCTAGTCTGGGGGGTCACAACATGGGCATTCTCATCAGACGGGCTCATTGACTTGGGAGACCTGCGCTTCCGGATAGCCATTCTGGTCCTACTGGTCAATGTCGTTCTAGGATTCCTGGTACTGATGACCGTCAGGCCGAGCCAGGTCGAGGAGGCCTGAGCCCTAGAGACGTTGACGCCGGTTTGCGGCCCGGCTAAACTCCCATCCAGCGCCAGAATCCAGGCCTGGCAAAACCGGGGCTTAACGCAGAGCTGCAACTAAGTAACTATCTCAAACTGTCACCCCGAGCGAAGCGAGGGGTCTAAAGTCCCTGGGAACTTGGTCCTGACGCTATTGGCTATGGTGTAACTGACCTAATGACTCATGCGGTTTCACGTGCGCAGAATTTAGATTCCTCGGTCGCTCCGCTCCCCCGGAATGACAGGCCTGGTTTTGAGATAGTTATTGAGAAGCAGAGGTGCTGGCGCGGAGGGCTCGAGCAACCACGGAAGATGCAGGCCGCCCGGTTCGTTGCGGCTCCTTCTGATATGACCGCTATAACCGCCCCCGGAATTTCAGCCGGCCATTTGAGGTGAACTCATGACCAATCAGGGGCGGCTACCCCTTCCCCTAACCGGCATCCGCGTTCTGGACGCCACCCACATCGTCGCGGGACCTTTTTGCTCCTTGATCTTGGCCGACATGGGTGCCGAGGTGATTAAAATCGAGCGTCCTCGCACCGGTGACCTGGCTCGAGGGCGAGGGCCATTCCTGCGGGGAGAGAATGGCGAGGAAGTGAGCTCCCGTTACCTGGGCATTAATCGGAACAAGAAGAGTGTGACCCTTGATCTGAGGAACGCCAGGTGCAAGAAAGCCTTCGAGAACCTGGTGCAGGCTTCTGACGTGCTATTGGATAACTGGGGGCCCGGAGCCTTTCAGCGTCTGGGACTGGGCTATGACCGTCTCAAGGAGCTTAATCCGGGGCTGGTGTACGCCACCATAACCGGCTACGGCGATAGCGAGGGTCTGCGAGGTCCCTACTCCAGCTGGCCGGCCAACAACCTGAGCATCCAGGGCATGGCGGGCTGGATGGAGCTGACCGGCGACCCGAATGGAGCGCCTCAGAGCGTGGGGGACAATATCGGCGATTCCATCCCCGGGCTGTGGACAGCCCTGGGAATAGTGCTGGCGCTGGAAACCCGCCGGCAGACCGGTTTGGGCCAGCACCTGGACATGGGCATGTACGAGTGTATGGTGTCCCATACCATCAGCAACATGAACGCCTATCAGGCAACCGGCCGGAATCCCGGCCGCAGCTGGGAGCGCATGGCCAGCGCCGGCTTAACCTTCAAGGCCAAGGACGGGTACGTGGTGATGGCTGGAGTGCGGTTGGCAGAGCGCTGGCGGCAATTATGGCAGATGTTCGGCCGCGAGGACCTGCTTGAAGACGCCAGATACCTGGGCCAGGGAGGTGACGGTGAGTTCTACTTCCACCAGGTGATTCCAGCAATCGAGGAGTGGTCCCAGTCGTATACGACCTCGGAGGTGGTGGAAAAGCTGACCGAGATCGGCTTCTCCATGGGCGTGGCCCAAACCATCGCCGATCTGGATCAATGCCCCCATCTGGAGGCAAGGGACATGTTCGTGGAGACCGGCGACACCCTGGGCGGTCAGTTCCGGTCCCTCCGCACACCGATCAGGCTGACCGCTTGCGAGGATTCCCCACGGACGACGCCGCCCCGGCTGGGGGAGAACAACAAGGACATCCTGTGCAGCCTGGGCGGACTTACCCCGGAAGAGGTTGACCAGCTAGCTGCCGAAGGGGCACTTTAGCATTTGGGAAGGCATGACCCACCAAGTACGCGTAGGCAATTCAGGAGGACAAGCGTGACCACAATTGGAGTAGGGATGGTATCCCGTCGGGCGGGAGAGCCAGCCCAGTTGGAGGAGATAACGTTGCAGGAGCCCGGGCCGGGCGAGGTGCTGGTCCGCCTGCTGGCCAGCGGGATTTGCCACACCGACCTGCATTACAAGCTGGGCAACATAGGCAGCGATTTTCCCTATCTGCTGGGACACGAAGGCTCCGGCATTGTGGAGCAGGTTGGGGCAGGTGTGACCGACCCCAGAATGGGAGACTATGTGGTTCTAGCCTGGCGAGCCCCCTGCGGCAGCTGCCGTTTCTGCGCTATCGGCCAGCTCAACCTTTGCTCGGCCAGTCTTAACGCGGAGCCCAGGATGACCACCAGGAAAGATAACCTGACCTTGAGCCAGGCGTTGGGATTAGGCACCCTGTGCAGCCACACGGTTATCGCGGCCAAGCAGGCGGTGCCGGTGCCGGCTGAGTGTCCCCCGGAGCAGGCTTGTCTCTTGGGCTGCGGCGTGACCACCGGTGTCGGAGCGGCGCTGTACACCGCCGCCGTCCGGCGGGGCAGTAGCGTCGCTGTTTTCGGCTGCGGCGGTATCGGCACCAGCGTGATTATGGGCGCCAAGCTGGCGGGAGCCCGCAAAATCATCGGCGTGGACATTGCCGCCAATAAGCTCACCTGGGCTAAAGAGTTCGGAGCCACCGATGTAGTGGACTCCAACGATGGCGACCCGGTGGAGGCCATCAAGGAACTGACTGACGGGCACGGGGTGGACTATTCCTTCGAGGCGGTGGGAATGCCGGAAACATTGCAGCAGGCCCTGTGGTGCCGCGACCTGGCCGGTACTTGCACCCTGATCGGCGTGCCCGGCCCAAGCATGACCATGGAACTGCCCATGCTGCGGTTCTTCGGTCTGGGCGGGGCGCTGCGAGTCAGCTGGTACGGGGACTGCCTTCCCTCCAGGGATTTCCCGCTGCTGGCGAACTACTATCTTCAGGGACGGTTGGACTTGGACCGGGTGATATCCCAGGTGATTCGCCTGGAAGACACCGAGGCGGCTTTTGAAGCCATGGAGCGGGGTGAAACCCTGCGGTCGGTAGTAAGATTCCCAGACGCCTAATTCGGGACACTGTCAGGCGGTTTCGGCACCAACAAACCGCTGAAACCCAGCTCGGCGCAGAGCTCCTCGAAGTCCGGCTGCCGCACGCCCTTCCATTCCAGCTGGTCCAGCGACTCAGCCAGCGGAACATCCAGCCTCAGGGTGGCCAGCTCCCGATACAGTTTCGCCTCTTCCCGGCGTTCCGCCAGGCTGGCGGCAATGGCGGTCGCCCCGCGAACCTTCACATCCCAATAGATGGCATCATCGGGAATCTGCTCCAGGTGGTGATATCGCGCCAAGACGGCCCCGCTGCTTTTGGCCCCCCACCTGGGAATTCCGGGAATACCGTCGGCTGCGTCACCCACCAGCGCCAGGTAATCCGGTATGGAAGCCGGGGCCACGCCGAATTTTAAGTGGACACCGGCTTCATCCAGGGTTTGCTCCCGGCGGCGGTCCAGGCAAACCACTCGCTGGCCCCGCACCATCTGGGCCAGGTCTTTGTCAGGCGTGCAGATAACCACCTGCTCCACCGCCGGATCATCGCCCCACCGGTGGGCCGCGCTGGCCAGAGCATCGTCGGCCTCGAACTCGATCATCGGCCAGACCACCAATCCCAGGGCCTGGCTGGCCCGTTCCGCCAAATCAAACTGAGCCCTCAGGTCTTCCGGCGTACCCTCGCCGGTTTTGTAGCCGGCGAAGAGCTCATTCCTGAAGGACTCCACCACATGGTCGAAGGCGATGGCCACATGGGTAACATCCTCTTGCCGCAGCAAAGCCAGCAGGGTTTGCATCAACCCGCGCACGGCGCCCACCTCCCGACCGTCGGGAGCTTGGCGGGAGGGCTGGGCGAAGTAGGCCCGGAACAGTTCGTAAGTCCCGTCTACCAGGTGGATTTTCACGCATCGGCCTCCGTCAGCCGATTCCACCGGCTGCCTCACCGCGCGCCAAGGACCCCATCGGGTCCCAGGGAGGTAGAACAATGGGCTCCAAATCCAGCGCCCGCTGCAAGTCCTCGGGCAGGTAGCTCTTGGGCACGGCGATCTCAAACATGTACTCGGCGAACCAGGAGTCGTTCATCAGGAAAAACCCCTTATCGCCCACCTTATCATCCCAGCTGTTCTCCACCCGCCAGCGTCGGGGCTGACCGTCGACCACGTCCACGCCGGTGAACAACATGGCATGGGTCATTCTGGTCTGGTGATACTCCAGCCGCGCCGCTTTATCCATGCCGAACTCGGCGCCATAGACGCCGGCGTAGTCGAACAACTCCGCGTCCCAAATTCCCTTGTCCCGGTGCATCTGCTTGCCGGTATCGCAGCCCATCCAGACCGGCTTACCGTCCTGCAGCATTCTCAGGGTCAGGTCTTTCATCAGCTGGATGTCCACGTTCAGGTAGCGGATGGGAACTCCATCGACCACGTTGCCCAAGTACTGGATGGTGTAGGTGCGATCGACCGGACTGGTCTCCCGGGGGTCATGCACCAGACACACATACTCATCCATGGGCGTGACTATGTACTTCTCGGCGAACTGGGCCGGAGTCATCTCTCCATCCCGGTGGAACTCATCGTCCTTGTCCGTCCACTGCCAGTTGAATCGGCTGGGGGGAGTACCCAGGTGGATGCACAAGACCTGGTAAATCACGTTCAGCGTTTCGTTCTTGGCCTGGCGCATCGCCTCCAGGCCCTGCTCGTTGGCGTAGCTCTGACGAATCGTCCGCGCTCCCTGCCGCAGCTGGTAGTTAAGGATGAAGTTCATGCGCATGGAGTTGCTGGAACTCTCCGTCTCCGGCATCACTTCTTTGGGAACCGCGCCGTGCTTCTTGATTAGACTGACGAACATATCCCACTGCCCGCCATCGTTGATGGAGCTTTGCAACAGCCAGGAAACAGTCCGGTCATCTATCGGCCGGTCGGCAGTCTCAATTACCGCCTCCAGCAGAAAGTTGGCCCGCTCCAGCTTGTCCCAAAACATGACGTAATTCTGACTGTACTCGAATTGCTTCAGGTTCAAGACGTTCTTGGTCTCCGAGCGGAACAGGTTGAGTCCGGCGAACATCCAACACCGGCCGGACCGTGCCTGGTTGGTTACCTTCCAGTCATCCAGGACGTTGGAAAAATTGTGGGCCGCTCCGGTGACTACATTCCGGTTGAGGGCCACCTCGTTTACATCGTGCTGGGTGACTACATTCTGCATAAGCTGTAGAGAAGCGTTGTCCCGAACATTGGCGTGGAAATCCGCCAGTTGCTCGGCAGTGAGGGCGCCGGTCGGATCATTCATACTATCTCTCCCCTGTTATTTTGGGACATCCGTGAGGCCTGGGGTATAGGTTTCCGGGGCTAGTTCCTTTGGTAAAACCATTGCCATTATAATATAGCCCTATCTCTTCATATATACATCCCTCTTCAGGCGGGAGTTCCCTTATGAGCCCGATTTACCTGGACTACAACGCCACTACCCCCATCGATCCCCAAGTTGCTGAAGCCATGCTTCCATATCTCCACCAGCACTTCGGCAATCCATCCAGCAGCCACGCCTACGGCCAAACCACCGCCGACGCGGTTGATAGGGCTCGGGACCAGCTGGCCGGAATGCTGGGATGCGACGCTGAGGAGGTGATCTTCACCAGTGGTGGCACCGAATCCAACAATCACGCCATCAAGGGCGTTTCCGGCGCGTACCGGCAAAGGGGCAACCACATTATTACCTCGTCGGTGGAGCACCCAGCCGTGCTGGAGGTCTGCCGTTGGCTGGAGACCCAAGGGCTCCGCGTCACCTACCTGCCGGTGGATAGCTTTGGCGCGGTAGATCCCCCACAGGTCGAAGCCGCCCTGACGCCGGAGACGGTGCTGGTCAGCATTATGCACGCCAATAACGAGGTGGGCACCATCCAGCCGCTCCGGGAAATCGCGGCTATCGCCCACCACCACGGAGCGCTGATGCACACCGACGCCGCCCAGTCGGTGGGTAAGATACCGGTGAACGTAGATGATTTGGACGTCGACCTGCTATCCATTGCCGGTCACAAGCTTTACGCCCCCAAGGGCATTGGGGCCTTATATATAAGGAAGGGCGTCCGGCTGGAGAAGCTGATGCACGGCGCCGGACATGAGATGGGCTGGCGAGCCGGAACGGAGAACGTGCTTCACACGGTTGGTCTGGGCCAGGCCTGCCAGATGATCCACGAAAACCTGCCGGCGTATGGGAGCCACCTGGCACGGATGAGAGACCGGCTGGAAAAGGGCTTGAGCCAGCACATTCCGGACCTTTGGATCAACGGCGATCCGGAAAACCGGCTGCCCAACACCTGCAGCGTCAGTTTCGAGAACCTGGAGGCCAACACCTTACTGTCCCAACTGGAAGGGCTGGCCGCCTCGGCCGGAGCCGCCTGCCACGCCGACCGGGTGGAGGTTTCCAGCGTGCTGGCAGCCATGGCCCTTCCCCTGCACTACGCCATGGGGACCCTTCGCTTCTCAGTCGGACGATTTACTACCCAGGAGGAAATCGATCAAGCCGTAGTGGAGATCGTCCGGGTCGTCGCTCGCCAAAAACAGGCCCAAGAGGTGGGGGATTAGAGGGCTGTACTAAATGATAAAGCTCACCGGTTCGCCCTCCCACACACCTTAGAGGATGTTTGACAACCTGATTTCTCCCCCTTGGCAAGGGGGAGACCAAGAGGGGGTGATGCGACCCCTCCTAACCTCCCCTTAACAAGGGGAGGGACATTCTAAGCACCCTCTTAAAGCCTGAATTATTCCCAAATGGCTGTGACCCGGTAGGCTAACTGGGTCTGGGATTCCAAGACATCGACTATGTTGGCCGGTTTGTCCCCGATAATGCCCAGCGTGATGATCCAGTTTAATATCTCGTGGTCCCCGGACTCCTGCAACTCTTCCGGCGTCAGCTCAGACAACTTTACTCCCTGACCGCTACGCACCCACTCCAAATTCCGCCGGTCGGTCTCCACATCGATTTGCCGGCACTGGAACCTATGGGCCAGGAAGCTGTGAGACCAGCTGGATGACGCCACCACCGCGATCTTCTCGGAACGGGTGTCCAGGAATTTGCGGATGCCCTGGCCCAGCTGGTAACACCTCTGGGGCGTCGGCCGGGGCGGATAGTCAGGTCCAGCCTCTTCCCCGTAGCAGTTGACAAAGAAGGGCAGCAGGGGGAATTTGCCCTCCGGGTCCAGAAAGACCAGCGGGTTGATGTGGGCATGGGCCAAGCCCCACTCCCATCCCTTGAGGGCGCTGGAGGAAGCCAGGTCGAAACCATCCCGGATCAGGTGGTTCCGCATCGCCTGAGAAAATTCCTTGGGGCAGCTAAAGGAGTATTTGGTGTCCGGCGCAGCATTCCAGAGATTTACCCGGGCGCCCGGACGCTGAAAGGGATACCCCTCCACCTGGGAGCCGGTATAGATGCAGAAGGGCGGCAAATTTTCCTGCTTGAAATTCTCCGCCTGGTCATCTCCAATGATCATTAAAACGTCGGGATTAAATTCATGGAGCCGATCGTGGAGCACCTTAAAGGAGTCCACTACTCGCTGCTGGTCCTTCCGATCCTGGGTCAGGCCGTTGTCGTCGCCCAACTCCGCCACCAGCTGAGGCGGCGGCTCATAGTTGGGAACTCGGGCAAACACCCGTTCCCGGCTATTGGCCCAGTTCTCCGCCGGGTTCAAGATTATTGGTCCGTGGGAGCAACCTAGTCCCAATATCTCCGCCATGACACTCCTCCTTCTGGTGGATTATCCCGATTATCGCAGATGCCGGGGCACTGGGAAAGCCGGACCCAATTACGGGTTGTGCGTCACCGGCCGCCACAGCCAAACATGGCGGCGGCAATCCGCCGCCGCTCTGGAAGGTGCCAGATAAACGAAGCCCCTCAGCAAGAGAGGGGCCTGACGCGATTCCAATATGCCCGTAGTGAGGATTCTACTCCCCCATTTGGTAGTATTTGCCCTCGGTTTTCATGGACG
>JADFQT010000097.1 GCA_022561675.1 Chloroflexota bacterium | reverse complement strand
CCACGGCGATCCTGGAGTATCGGGACGACGGATTCCTACCAGAGGCGCTGAAGAACTTCATGCTGCTGCTGGGCTGGTCGCTGGATGACCATACTGAAGTAATGTCCGGCGATTTTATGGTGGAGAATTTCGCCCTGGAAAGGGTGGGCAAACCGGCGGCGATATTCGACATCGAAAAATTGCAGTGGATGAACGGGCTTTACATTCGGGAGTTATCCTCCGAGGACTTGGCCGACCGGATGCTGCCCTTTTTGGAACGGGACCTGGCCGCGGAGTTGCTGCCGGTGGACCGGTGCTATCTGCTGCAAATCGTTCCGCTGATTCAGGAACGGCTCAAGCTGCTCACCGACGCCGCCGGCATGACCTCTTACTTCTTTGAGGCATTCCCTGAGTATGACCCGGAGTTGCTGGTGCAACGGGGCTCCGACCAGCAAGCGGCGCTGGCCGGCCTCAAGGATTGCCTCGCCGGGCTGGAGACCTCCCCCAGCTTCGACCACTCGGTTTTGGAGTCTCTGCTGCGAGAGAAGGCCGAAGGCTCGCCGCTATCCATGCGCCAGTTATTCGGCTCGCTGCGAGTGGCGGTCACCGGTCGCACGGCGACGCCGCCCCTGTTCGAAACCATGGAGGTTTTGGGCCGGGTGAGAGTTTTGAACCGTCTCCAAGCCGCCGTAGAAATGCTGTCCCAGGCCTGACCGCCGATTAGCCGGGTATTTGATTAGCCGGGTAATTCCTCACTACAGTGGGGGCACCAACGGCTCCCCCCTCCGGCGTTGCTGCAATTCTTCGAGATAGCCCGAGCCCGGGATTCCGGCGGGGAGGGCGAACATGCCGATGCCCAGAATAGCGATCCCTCGGGCAATTATCCCTCCGCCCGGAGGAACCGGGGACCCAGGTCCTCCAGGCGTAAAAGAGGCACCGCGTAGAAGGGCAGTAGGGCCAGAAGGGCAATCAGCAGTAGAGTAGAGATGGCGAATCGAATTCTTCCACAGACTGGATGGGCGTATTGCGGCGGCGCATTTTTGTACTGCCGTGCAAGTCCTTATCCGCAGCAGGTATTTCCCCGTGAATACTGCGGCCGACGCTTTTCCCAGGGAGTTAAAAAAATGGGGGCAGCCTGAAAAACCTTTCAGGCCGTCCCCATTATGAGTGCGAGGGCGTTAAGGCAGATTAACGCCTTCAGAAAAAACGAAGTTCTGGCTAGTGCGGTCTCATTGAGTGGCTAGCTCCAGCTTCTCAAGACGCGCTTCTCAAGCCCGGCGATGCCTGGTCCACCCTACCTCCCCGCTGAGCTAGGCCTCCTTACTACGGACTTTAGGTGACTTCTACCGGTATCCTATGAAAGGCAAGTCTGAGAAAAAAGAATCGGGCTCATTATTCTGAGCTAATTCTTAGATTAATCCCAAAATAAAACCAAAAACACGAGTTATCGTCTTGACACCCCAAACTGACGACCGGTTATCTTTGTTTGGTGTAATCTAGCAGGTCCGGCCGCTCGCTAATCCCATCAACTTTAAATCAATTACTCGAAATATTACCGGAATAGTTCTAGATTCAGCTAATTAAATTTAACGACAAAATGTGGCGAACGATTCTATCCTTTAGCAGCACTTGGGCTGAAAGGAGGTGACATCCTAATAGTGTCTGGCTGCCCAGGGATCTCCGCAATATAACGCTTGTTGTCATAATATACTCGGTTATCGTAAAGTAGTTTGCTTTTTACGTCATTATCCATCCTAATCTCTTTTTGCTGCGGGCACAGCTAGGGCGGGGATCAAATTTGGACGAATTTGTAGGGGGTTGAGAACGCATATGATGTCTACAGCGGTCAAGATAATTAACGACGGGGTCCTCAAACTGGACGGAGGTTCAGTATTCGGACAAGTTCCCAAGGTGGCTTGGGAGAGCAACGTGGTTACCGATAGAAAAAACCGCATTTCCCTGGGGTTGAACTGCCTGCTTTTGCAGGTAAGCGGTAAGAATGTACTGGTGGATACCGGAGTGGGTCCCAAGGAGAACGAAAAGGACAAAGAAGCCTTGGGCTTGGTTCCCAGCCGATTGCTCAAGGGGTTGAAAGGCGTGGGGCTGACCCCCAAGGACATCAACGTTGTCATCCTCTCTCATCTTCATTTCGACCACAGCGGGGGCTGCACCCGAATGGACCGGGCGGGAAACCTGGTGCCAACTTTTCCCAAGGCCACCTATTACGTGCAACGGGCTTGCTGGGAAGACGCGATAAACCCCAACGAGCGATGCTTTGGCACCCATAGGGAAGAGAACTTCGTGCCCATCGCGGAAAGAGGGCAGCTGGAATTTTTGGATGGAGACGTGGAGATCCTTCCCGGCCTGAACGTCATCCTGACCGACGGACATGCCAAGGGGCATCAAATGGTGATGTTCACTCATGGCGGCGAGAGGATAGTGTTTTTGGGGGATTTGGTGCCTACGCATCATCATTTGAACCTGGGAGTTATCTCGGCCTTCGATTACTCTCCGGAAGACACCCTTCAGCAGAAGCGCGATGTCCTTTCCGACGCCGAGAAGCAGGGGTGGCTGCTGGTTTTCGCTCATGGCCAGGACCCCAAGGCCGGATACCTGGAGCGCCGGGGCGACCACGCCTATCTGCGTCCGGTGGAGTTCTGACACCTCAGGTACTTGTTCCAGAGCGCGAAAACATGGCCCGCTGGAT
Source organism: Chloroflexota bacterium (assembly GCA_022561675.1). Taxonomy (GTDB): domain Bacteria; phylum Chloroflexota; class Dehalococcoidia; order Lucifugimonadales; family UBA3495; genus JADFQT01. The sequence goes on along the minus strand of JADFQT010000097.1, from coordinate 6,137 downwards.
CAGCGGGCCATGTTTTTTCGGTTAAGAGCATCTACCGGAGGCGTGGGGGAGGGAATAGGGAAACCATGAACCCGGAGGGACTGCCAGCTTGGATTTCTAGCTTGGACTCCAGCGGCCCCTGGCTAGAGGGCTTCACTGGCGACGCCGCTCCCGTCCAGCGCCGTCATTCGGGCTGGGGTTATGGTCTTACGCAGGTCCCGTGGCGTGACGGCATAAACCCGGATATAGTTGTCGGTCAATCCACTCCAGGTGCGGGTCCCTCCACTCTCCCGGCAGGACTCCCAAAGCACTGGCCGGATATGGCCCAACTGCTTGCGCCGGAACTCCTGGGAAGTCCGGCTGGCTATCTCCAGCATCTGGTTCATCCGAGGTCGTTTCTCTGCCGCACCCACTTGACCGTTCAAATGGTGGGCACTGGTGCCAGGCCGGCGGGAATAAGGAAAGATGTGCATGTCGCTAAAGCCAATGCCGGCGGCGAACTCCCGGCTTTGCCTGAATTCCGCTTCACCTTCCCCGGGGAAGCCCACGATCAGATCGGTTGTGATTCCCGGGTCGGGGACAAATTCGCGGATCAGTTCCACAGACTCACCAAACCTCGCGGTGTCGTAGCGGCGGCGCATGGCTTTTAATATAGAGTCGGAGCCGCTCTGCAGGGGCACGTGGAAGTGGGGGCAAAGCCGGCTGTCTTCCCAAAGCCGAAGTAGCTCTGCGCTAATTTCCTGGGGTTGCAAGGAAGATACACGGATTCTCGGCACAGCGGTCTCGGCCAAAATGCGCCGTAACAAGCCGACAAGATTAATCTGGGGCAGGTCGAAGCCATAGGTGCCCAGTTGGGTGCCAGTTAGGACTACCTCCTGAAACCCCTCCTCCGTCCGCCGGTTAATCTCCCCAATTAAGGTCTCGGGAGGAATGCTGCGCTCCCGCCCCCGCACCTTGGGGACGATGCAGTAGGCGCAAACCTGGTCGCAGCCTTCCTGAATTTTGATCATTGCCCGGCTGCGCCGGGTGCCCGCCGCAACGAGTGGTAAAACATTTGGGCCTTCTAGACCAACGGGATTAGGGGCTATTGGATTTGGGTCCACCAGCGCCAGGCTGGAGGAGTTGCTGCGGTGCAGCGCCACGACCTGGGATACCAGCTCGTCTTTCTGGGTGTTGTCGATCACCAGAGATACGGCATCGAGCTCGTGGAGTTCTTGCGCCGCCCGCTGCGGGTAGCAGCCGGCCGCGACGATTATTGCCGTGGGGTTGGCCCGCCGGGCAGCCCGCAGCGCCTGCCGCGCCTTGGAATCGGCATTGGCGGTTACCGTGCAGGTATTGAGGACGAAGACGTCGGCCTCGGACACCGAGTTGACCAACCGATAGCCCGCTTCGATGAACTGTCGGGCGATGACGTCACTATCGGCCTGGTTGAGCTTGCAGCCATGAGTTCGTATCAGCACCTTCCCCAATGGCTTGGCAACTGAAGGCACCGCGGACGGTACTTTAACCGGCATCGGGACTGCTGGTAATTTCATCTGGTGCTTCATCTAGTATTTCGTCCGGCTCGGGCACCGGAACCAACTCCCAGAGCCGCTCGACAGCCGAGCTAATGTCATCCAATATCAGGAAAAGGTAGTCCATCCTGGAACGGGATTCCCGAACCCGGTCCACAGTGTCAGAGAAGCCGGAAAGCTGCTTGAAAGCCTCCCTTATCCGTCGGTCCCGGTGCTGCTGCCCCAGCCGGAATGCGTACTCCTGGACCGCTTTGTCGCCTTCTATTTCATCGCCCCGGGTCAACCCCACCGCTTTGACCGCCAGCGTCAGGCTTCCCCAAAGCAACTCTTCCGAGCGCAGCCACCGGCCGCTCCGCATCTCGGTCAACGCGCTGTCCAGCAGGCGCAGGCTCTGCTGTCGGTAGCGCTGGATTCTGGCGGATGTGGCTGGCTCCATCACAAGCGGCTAAGTCGAGAAATAGTGGCCCCGGTTATCCCTGGACGTCCAGTATTTTAGCACAGAGCCGGAGGCCTTCCGGGGGGACGGACCCACTGGGGTAGTAAAAAAACCGGTGCAGAAACAAAACGGGGAAGCAAGAAACAGTTGCCACGGGCAGGAGGCTACTGGTCCGCCGCAGCCCCGGAGATGGACTCTAGGGCCTCTTGAAATCCCTCCCAAGCGCTATCCGCCGTTGCCCCAGCTTCCCAGCCATCGAAGTGCAGCAGTTGATCCAGAGATAGCCGCTTGCGCCAGCCCACGGTCTCCAGCAATGGCCGGTCTTCGAAGGAAACCGGGTAGCCCAAGCAGAGATAAGCCACCGGAATGATGTGGGGTGGAATTCCCAGGATTTTTCTCAGCTGGGGCAGCTTGAGAATGCTGACCCACCCCATGCCGATACCCTCGCTGCGGGCCGCCAGCCAAAGGTTCTGCACCGCGCAGCAGGTGGAATAAACGTCGGTCTCCGGTGCCGCGTTTCTGCCCAGGACTACTTCCCCCCGGGTCGGGTCGCAGGTGACGCACAGGTTGACCGGCGCCTCAAGAATACCCTCTAGCTTGAGGGACAGATAGTGGGAGCGGCGCGGCTCTTCAAAAAAGCAGGCGGCGGCTTGCCGCTCCTGATGGAAGAGGGCCTGTACCTGCTGACGCACCCCCTGATCCTTGATCAGAATGAAGTCCCAAGGCTGCATGAACCCCACGGAAGGCCCGTGGTGGGCGGCTTGTATGATTCTAGCCAGGGCGTCGTCCGGGATAGGCTCCGGGCGGAAATGACGGACATCCCGGCGGGAGTGGATTGCCCGGTAAACCGCTTCTCGCTCCGCCGGCCGGAACTCAGCGGGTGGAGAGGCCGGCCCCTTTTTTGCCGGGCTGTCCCCTTGGGCGGGTACCAAGGTTGTATTCATGCCGGACCGCCCGTTAGGGCAGGCACCAAGGATCTTTTCATGATCTAAGCCTCCGCTCACTCCGAAGAACTGGGATAAAAAAACCCCCTGCCTCTTCAGGACAGGGGATCGACTCCCAGGGAAACGACCCGCTCAATTCCCAAAGCGGCATTCTACCCGCTGGCTTGGCGGCGCTGCTTGCCGTCTCGCCGGGCTGGTAGGTTCTGCGCGGCAGGTATCCTGACTGATGGATCTTCACCTTGCGGCGCCTTCCCACCCTAACATGACTAACATTAGGGCAGTGGCTGCGCTATGCTGGCCGCAAGACTCCCCAAACACAGTGACGGGCCCGTTCCGGATTTCCACCGGATTCCCTATTCTCCCCAACCTTGGGGGCACCGCGCGCTATTCTGTTTCCAAGCGCACCGTAGCACGTAGGAAGATGCCGGTCAAGGTGTATCTAAGGCGGGTTTGGCTCTTCTATTGTTTTTTCTTTCGGGCATCCCAGTTGGTTCTTCCCGTTTATCCACCTTCCAATGCCGGAACACCCCAATCAGCAAAATTGCCAAAGGCGGCGCCAGATGGCAAGATAGGGAGCGTCGAAAAACTCGGTCGCGAAACTTGGTCGCATCAGCGGGCAGGAGAAGGGGTTTTGGCAGCACCGGTAGCTTTCCATCCCGCAGACTTCCATCACGCAGCCTTCCGTCACGTGAGTTATCCGGTCCGGATTCACGCCGGCGACAACGCCTTGGAGCGTTTGGGGGAGGAGGCGGACCGAGTCCGCGCCCGGCGTGCTCTGCTAGTGTGCGGACAGACGGTGGCCCACCGCACAAATTTGCTGGACCGGGTAAAACAGGCCCTGGGAGATAAACTGGCTGGCGTGTTCGAGGGTGTCAAGGCCGGATCCCCCGCCACCTCCGTGCTGCAGGGGGTCGCCAAGGCCGCTTCCCTCGGTCCAGACTCAATCGATCCAGACTTGATTGTGGCGGTTGGCGGAGGTAGCGCCGTGGTCACCGCTCGGGCAATCACCATTATGCTGGCGGAAGGCGGGACCCTCCACGACCACGCGACCAAATATCCGCCCGGAGAGCGGCCCATCAGTCCCCATCTGATGCAGCCCAAGGTGCCTAACATCGTTGTGCTGACCACTCCGACCACCGCTGCCCATCGGGCGGGCACGGCGGTTACCGACGCTGAGACGGGCCGCAGACTAGAAATGTTCGACCCCAAAACTCGCCCTGTCGCAGTTTTTTGGGATACCGAGGCGCTCCTTACCGCCTCGCCAGGCCTGTGTCTCAGCGCTGCTGGATCCCTTTTCAGCGGAGTAGTGGCCGGGCTCCAATCCCCCAGCCTTAACCCCCTGGCGGAGGGGGACTTGACTCAAGCCTTGAATTTGCTGCTGAGCAACTTGAAGCTGGTCGGCCCGGAGCCGGACAACGGGCCGGTGCGGCTGAATCTGTGCGCCGCGTCCTTTATGTACAATCGCGCATCGGACAGCGGTCTGACCTCCGGGGCCACCGGAGTGGTGACGGCGCTGGCCCATTCGCTGGACGCTCGCTACCCGGAGTGCGACCACGGCGCCGCCTACTCAATCCTGACAGCGCCCGGCATGCGGTTTAACCAGGCTCATAATCCGTCTGGTCAAGCGCGAGTGGCATCTCTGATTGGGATGAATACGGCAGATATGGACGTGGACGCGGCGGCGGCGGCCGCCGCCGGAGCTATAGCTGATACCTTTGGCGATTTGGGAATGCCGCTGAGACTGCGGGATGTGGGAGTTCCTCGGGAGGGGATTGAGCTGATCGCCCAAGACGCCATGACCGACTTCGCTCTGCATCGAAACATTCGTCCCGTAAAGGAAGCCGCCGAACTGGTGGAGCTGCTGCGGGAGGCCTGGTGAAAAAATGTTAGGAATGCGGAGATAGGGGAGGCACCCTAATTGAAATACGACTTTATCGTCATCGGCGCTGGTTCCGCCGGCTGTGTGCTGGCCAATCGCCTCTCGGAGGATACCAGCCGAACCGTCCTACTGCTGGAGGCCGGTCCCGACTACCCGGAATTTGAGCACCTGCCCATCGATCTGAAAGATGGCAACAATGTGTGGCGTTCCGCCTATGGCCCCCACAATTGGGGGTACACCGCGACGGCGACACCATTGCAGCCGGAGCCGATTCAAATCCCCCGGGGCCGGGCTACCGGGGGCTCCAGCGCCGTCAATGGCCAAGTGCTGTTTCGGGGGTTGCCCGAGGACTACGATAACTGGGCCACCTGGGGCAACGACGAGTGGTCTTTCCTCAAGGTGCTGCCCTACTTCCGCAGGCTGGAAAACGACCTGGACTTCCCCGGTGGAGATTTTCATGGCAACGATGGTCCGATCCCCGTCCGCCGCTACAAGCGGGATGAATGGCTGGCGCCGGCGCGGTCCTTTTATGACGCCTGCGTGGACCTGGGGTTTCCCGAGGACCCGGATCAGAACCACCCGGATTCCAACGGCGTCGCCGCCCGCCCTCTAAACAATATCGATGGCGTTCGGATGAGCACCGCCCTGACCTATTTGGGTCCTGCCCGGCACCGTTTGAACCTGACGACCAGGGGAAACGTCACCGTTCGGCGCATTCTATTTCAGGGGAAAAAGGCCGTCGGCGTGGAGGCGGAAAGCGGGGAAGAGGTCTTCAGCATTGAAGCCAACCAGATAATATTGAGCAGCGGCGCCATCGCCTCACCCCAGGTTCTGCTGCTATCGGGCGTGGGACCATCCCAACAGATTCAAGGCCTGGGGATTGAATTGGTCCATGACCTGCCCGGTGTGGGGGAAAACCTGAGGGACCATCCGGCGGTCTTCACCCTGTTCCGGTGCCATGGACAGCCACCCGACGAGTCTGCCCCCAGTATCCAGGTGGGCCTCCGCTACAGCCCGGAGGGCTCCCAAACCCGCGGTGACATTCAGCTCAGCCCCATCTTGATGACCAGTGAGCACCGGCCCGCCAGCGTTAAGATAGAGAGCGACGCCTTCCACTTCGGATTCAGCGCCGCGCTGCAGAACGCCTCCACCGCCGGGCGCCTGCGGTTGACCTCCACCGACCCCCACGTGCAGCCGGAGCTGAACTATGACTACCTGTCCGACCCGGTAGACCGGCAAAAGATGCGGCAAGCCGTGCGGCTGGGAATCCGCCTGTCCCAGAGTTCTCGATTCAAGGACATTATCGCGGAGCGACTGAATCCCACCGACGACGATTTGGCGTCGGATGAGGCGCTGGATAACTGGCTGCTGCGTAACGTTTACAC
>JADFQT010000096.1 GCA_022561675.1 Chloroflexota bacterium | reverse complement strand
AGCTTTAGTTTAGGCCAACCTGGCCATCTGCATGCCCAGATAGGCGGCTGCCAGGCCCAAGAGCAGGTTGCCCAGGACGCTGGCGGCAGCCCTGGTCGGCTCTCCGGACTCCAGGAGCCTGATGGTTTCGAAGCTGAAAGTGGAGAAGGTGGTATACCCGCCGATTAGGCCGATACCTATTAGCGCTCGAATCTCCACAGGCAGGGAAGTCCGCTCGGCGGCCAGGGCGTAGAAAAGCCCCAGCGCAAAGGAGCCGCTGACGTTGACCGCAAAGGTGGCCATGACCGTGGTCGGCCCAAAATAATTTATGGCCAGGCGTCCCGCACCGTACCGCAGGACCGAGCCAGCGGCTCCGCCCAGGGCCACGGCCAGCCAGATCACCTAGGTTCCTTCCGGTGGAGTTAGGGTAATCCCCGGGGGCATGATTACTCTCAGGGGGTGTGCGAGAATCAGCCGTTCATGGCTCGACAGGCTCACCACGAAGGTCGAACCCCCTTCGCTCTGAGCTTGTCGAAGGGCGACTGCCACGGTCTTGAATCTTTTCACACACCCTCTCAGGCCCATACTCCCCGCCTTTCCAAGGTCTGTTCATCCAGCTCGAATCCCCACCCAGGACGGTCCAGCAGGGTCAACTGGCTGTTCTTGATCTCGGGACGGATGGTGAACAGCTCGTTCCAGACGGGGTCCCGGTCGGCCTCGGGGAAGGTTTCCACTATTTCCCCCACCGGTAGGCCGGCGACCAGGTGTCCGTGGACTTGTGGATCGTGGTGGGGCGCCAGCCGAACATTCTGCGTTGCGCACATTCCGGCAATCTTGAGGCACTCGGTGATGCCGCCGGAGCGGGTGCAATCGAACTGCATAATTTTGATCCCGCCGCGGTGGATCAGGTCCCTGGCGTCCCAGCGGTGAGCGGCGTTTTCGCCCGAGGCAATGGGAATGGAGGTGCTGGCGGCGACTTGACCCAAACCTTCCACCCGGTCATACCAGTGGACCGGCTCCTCCAGCCAACGGATGTTCAGCGGCTCCATTAAACGGGCGACCCGAATGGCGGTGGGAACGTCGTAGCCTTCGTTAACGTCCAGCATCAAGTCGAAATCCGGGCCCAGCGCCTCCCGCACGGACCGGACCCGCTCCAGGTCCTCCTCCACGCCGACGTGACCGATTTTCAATTTTATGGCGTCGTAGCCCATGTCGGCGTAGGTCTCGCATTCTTGGACCAGATCGGCCAGGGTTTTGCCGTCCTGGTAGTAGCCGCCGGTCACGTAGCAGGGCACGGTGTTGCGGGTGCCGCCCAGCAGTTTGTACACGGGCATGTTGGCCGCTTTGCCTTTGATGTCCCAGAGGGCGATGTCGATGGCCGCCATACCCGTCATTATTTGCGGCCGGCCCCAGCCCGGGGCGGCCCAGCCCGGATAGTGGTTCAGCGCAAACATCTTGTCCCACAGCCTCTCGTTATCCAGAGGGTCCTCGCCCAGCAGAGCGGGCTTGAGGACCTCGGCCACCACCCGGGAGGCCCCTTCGGGCTGAATGTTACCCGCGCCGTCCTGCTTGTAGATGCCGGGAAAGGGCATACCCGCTCCGTGAGCCTCGCCGATTCCAACCAGGCCGGTGTCCGTGTGGACCCGTACTATCAGCTCGCTGACCCGGCCAATGGGTCGTAGCGCGGTCCAATACTGCTTCTCCGGCGGCGGCCATACCAGGGCAATGGCTTCGATCTCGGTGATCTTCATCTCTAACTCCTCTACCGGTTTGGGGAGTAATGTCTAAACTGACAACAAGGAGAAACCCGCAGAGTTCGAGTATATAACCATATGGGTCCCACCTTAGCTTTGGGTTAAGAAGCCCGCGGCAAAGGGACCCCCGGCGTCTTCATTCGCAGCGAGAAAATCGAGGTTCGGGCGGCGAAGAACATGGTCCGGTTATCCGGTCCGCCCCAGGCGCAATTGGCGGGAATTTCGGGCAGACGAATTATGCCGGCATGGGCGCCGTTGGATTCGAAAACCCAGCAGCCGCCCGGTCCGGTGCAATAAATCCGCCCGGCAATGTCCACCTTCATGCCGTCGGGCACACCGTCCTCGGCCGATCCCAGCAGCGCGAAAAGGCGGCTGTTGCTCAGGGTACCGTCGGCCGCCACGTCGTAGGCCCTAATATACTGGTGGGGGCAGGCCTCTCCCCGCTGCTTCTCCTCGTTGCAGCCGTTGTCCCGGCGGGTGTTGTCCACATAAAGAATGGATTGATCAGGAGAGAAGGCCAGGCCGTTGGGATAGTCGATGTCGGTCGCCACGGCGCTTACCGTGCCGTCGGGCAGAATGCGATGGACACCGCTGAAGTCTATCTCCCTTTCCGACGGGTCGAGGCGCCCGCCCGGATTGGTGAAGTAGATGCTGCCGTCGGAGCGGCAAACCACGTCGTTGGGCCGGTTCAGCCGCTTGCCCTCCCACCGGTCGGCCAGTACAGTTATAGACCCGTCCGCTTCCCGCCGCGTAATCTGGCGGTTGTCCCCCTCGCACATTATCAGCCGTCCCTGGAGGTCCAGGGTCATGCCGTTGGTGCCTCCGCTGGGCTCCCGGAAGATTTCGGGTTGGCCCCCGGGAGTCAGGCGGTAGATGGCCGGCACCGAGCGGAACAGGTCCACGAACAGCCAGTATCCGTCCGGATGCCACAGCGGGCCCTCGGTGAAAACAAAGCCACTGCCCAGAAGCTGGGGTTCAGGAGATTCGATTATGCTTTCCAAGTTGTCTGCCATGAGAACCTCCGAGGCAACTATCCTTGATACTTACTGTTCTGATTAACTTTCCCCATTAACCATCCTGGGGCAGGTGATAAAGGTACTGAGCCACATAGTCGGAGCCGGCCAGGTCGCTGAAGGCTGCCATCAGCTGCTGGGTGATAGGCCCGGGGACCGAACCGTCTCCGATGGCGGCGCCGTTGACCGCCGATACAGGGCAAATGCACAGGCTGGTGGAGGTAAGGAAGGCTTCGTCCGCGGTGTAGGCGTCGTACAGGTCCAGGTCCCGTTCTGACGCCGGCATCCCCAGTCCGGCGGCCAGCTCCAGAACCGTGCCACGGGTGATTCCTTCCAGCACGAATTGCCCGCTGGGAGTGGACACCTGGCCATCCTTGACCAGAAATATATTGCTGCCCCGTCCTTCGGTCAGGTTGCCGTTTTCGTCCAGCAGCACGGACCAAGCGTCGGGGTCCACCGCCTGAGCCTCCAGCTCTCCCATGATGAGGTTGAGATAGTTATGGGTCTTGGCCCGAGGGCTGAGAAAGCGGGGCGGTATTCTCGGCGTCGACGGGGTGACCAAGCGTATCCCGTCCCGGTAGAGTGCTGCCCGGCGAGCGAAGGGTATGGCGTGGGTTTCGATCAATACCGTGGGGCTGGGGGTAAATCCGGGCTCGGCGGACTCCACCCCCCGGCTGATTCGCTGCATCACCCACAAATCTTGTTGGGCCGGCAATAGGGGATAGTTGTGGCGGACCACCTCCAGGGACCACCGCTCCATCTCCTGCTTGGTCACGCCCGGGTCGATGCGCAGGTAGCGCAAGGAGTTGTAAAGCCGGTCGATGTGCGCCTTCAGCTTGAAGGTTTGGCCGCCGAAGGTACGGGTGGCGTCGAAGACAGCGTCGCCGTAGAGGAACCCCCGGTCCCGAATTGATATACCTACTTCCTTCTCCGGAAGCAAAGCGCCGTTAAAGAAGACGATTGGTTCCCCTTCCATCATCCGTTAACCATCCATCGGTCAATCATTCGTCAACTCCTTGACCACAATCTGCAACCAACTGCCCGCCACCTACCGCGTTCTATTCGGGCCGCCGCTATATTTGGAACCCGGCTTTCGCCTCCAGGGGTAGAACCACGGCCGCCCCATCCATCTCTCCCAACCCCTGCCGGACGGCCTCCTTGAGCAGCTTGAAGGCCGTCCGGCAGGGGTTGGGGTGTTCAGCTCATGAGCCAGCTCCTCGACCAGTCCCAGGTCCTTCAGGAAAACATTGATCTGTCTGCGGGTCTCACCTGGCTATCAGTTTAGAATTACGGGTCGACGGCGCGGGGATAACAGTCCCAGATAGGCCCCAGTTTACCACCCGGTTTCTCGAGCCACAATCGGGCTGGGAATTGGAGGGCCCGGAATTTTAGGACCGTGGATTGGTCCAACCGCGATAGACCCGGCCAGGTCAGGCGGCGCGTCCATCTGTTAGACTGCTGGCAGTTAGCAGCTACGGGGCGTGCCCTCGGCAATCGAAAGGCAAAGCTTTTGGCGGCGGCGATGACCGACCTGGACAACCCCAAGACTTACGAGCAGTTGGATCCCTCCGGATTGCGGCGGCGATTAAGAGACCTTCCTGGCCAGTGCCAGGCCGCCTGGCACCAATCCCAGGCCCTGAAGCTCCCCGATGACTGGCGACAGATCAGCCACGTGGTAATAGGCGGCATGGGTGGGTCGGCGATTGCCGGAGACCTGGCAAAAGACCTGGCCGCGTCCCAGCAGGCGGTTCCAATAACCGTGATACGCGATTTCCAGCTTCCCTTCCTGCTCACCAGCAATCACCTGTTTGTTGCTTGCAGCTTTTCCGGAAATACCGTTGAAACCTTGAGCTTGCTTCAGCAGGCGCGCCAGAGCGAGGCCAAGGTATTGGCTGTTGCCGGAGGAGGGCAGCTTGGTAAAATTGCCGAAGAGGAGAATCTTCCCCTCTTATCGATTCAAGCCCCAGGGGAGCCCCGCAGCGCTTTAGGCTATAACTTGCTGTTGCTGCTGGGAGTTCTGGCTCGGCTGGGATTGGTCTCCACTACCGCCGATGATGTTCAGTCGGCTCTTACTGCCCTCCGGGAGCAGGTAGCCCGGCTGGGCGAGGAAATACCAGCTGGGGATAATCCCGCCAAGCAGCTGGCTCAAGAATTGGCCGGCCGGCTGGCCTTTATTTACGCCGGAGGTCTATTTTCCGGCGTGGCCCGCCGCTGGAAATCCCAGCTAAACGAGAACGCCAAGGCTTGGGCTTGCTACGAAAGCATTCCCGAGCTATTACATAACTCGGTGGAGGCATTCCAAACCGCCGCGGTTGGGGCCTCCGACAGCTTAGCATTGTTGCTGCTGCCGGCAGCAGCCTCTACGGAATTGGGGCGTCGCTATCAGATCGTGGAGGAGTTGCTGGCACGGCAGGGAATTCCCTACCGGCGGATATCGGGTTCCGCCGGGCCTCCGCTGGCCCAGCAGCTGACGATGGTCTTGCTCGGCGACTACGTCAGCTACTATTTGGCCCTGATCCGATCCATAGATCCCTCGGGGACACCGCTGCTCGACCTGGGAAAACAGCTGGCATCCCAGGCTTCTACCCCGCGCCTACCCTAAGAATCTTTCTCAAAACGACGCATGTCATTCCGAAGGGTTCGGTGTGACATTTTGAGATTGTCACCAAAACCGCTGGGCGATTCCTACTGCGTAATCCCGGGCTGGGTAATCACGGGGTCTGGCTTCGCGATTAGGCCCCAAAGGTTGTTATACTAGGGGAAACTAGCTCTATTTCCAATCCCGTCGTCCGGGGAGGTACCAAGCATGAAATGGGCTTCCGGAATCTCGGAGCAGACATCTTTGGCCGGTGCCGTTGAGCAATGCACGGCGCAAGTTCGCGAACAGCTGGGAGATGCGAATCCCGACCTGGCGGTGGTGTTTGCCTCCACTCATTATCAACAGGAGTTTGAGGCTCTGCCCGCGCTGGTCAAGGAGGGGTTGGGGCCGGTATTGGTTCTCGGCTGCTCCGGTGGGGGCATCATCGGCAACGGGCAGGAGGTAGAGCAGCAGCCGGCGGTTTCTATTACCGCAGCCAACCTCCCCGACGTTGAATTGGTGGACTTTCATCTAGAGGGTGAAAAGCTGCCGGACCTGGATGCCGGCCCGGATTCCTGGCAGGAGTTGGTCCAAGTTACCCCCGGTCAGGAGCCCCATTTCGTTTTGCTGGCCGACCCTCTCAGCTTTCCGGCGCAGAACCTGCTCCTTGGGCTGGATTTCGCCTTTCCCAATTCCGCCAAAATAGGAGGACTGGCCAGCAGCAGCCAGGAACATCGGCAGAACGCCCTATTCCTGGGAGACCAGGTCCACTCCTCCGGAGCGGTGGGAGTAGCTCTGCACGGAAACATAGCTATGGATACCGTGGTGGCCCAGGGTTGCCGTCCCATCGGCAAGCCGATGCGCATCACCGAGAGCCGCCGGAACCTGCTGGTGGGGTTGGACGAGCAGTCGCCCATGGCGGTTTTGAGAGACCTGTTCCGGGAGCTTTCCGAACGGGACCGGGGGCTGATGAGGCACTCCCTGTTTTTGGGAGTGGTAATGGATGAGTTAATGGATGAGCCCCAGCAGGGGGATTTCCTCATCAGGAACGTTATGGGCATGGATGAGCGAAGCGGGATGCTGTCAATTGGCGAGACCCTCAAAGAAGGCCAGCTAGTGCAGTTCCATTTGAGGGATGCAGAGACCTCGACCGAGGATTTAACCGCGGTGCTGGAGCGTTACGCAGGGATTAATCGGGAAAATCCAGTCCACGGCGCGCTGCTGTTTTCTTGTATGGGCCGGGGTCAATATCTCTACGGGAGTCCCAACCACGATTCCGAGCTGTTCCGCGAAAAGCTGGGGCCGGTGCCCCTGGGCGGCTTCTTCTGCAATGGAGAGATCGGGCCGGTCAGTGGCACCACCTTTTTGCACGGCTATACCAGTTCCTTTGGCATCTTTCGCCCCAAGATTTGACCGCTCTGCCCGGGTAATGCCCCAACTGGGTAATCCCCTAAATGGAAGCCAGCCCATCGGCTCACGAATGACCGGGTACCAGGCCCACGTCTCGTAAACGCGGCGACGCCTGGCTCGTGGTCTAGCATGCCATGTCCAACCGCCAACCTGGCCGCTAAGCTTGCCGCCAATCCGGAAGGAACATGCCGTCACGCCAGCTTAAAGCAGGTATCCCGGTATCTCTCTCCGGCCAGTTTCAGGTGCAGGGGCGGCAGGCCCTGGCGGGTTTGCAAGCCTGGGCCCGGGACGTCAACGCCTCGGGAGGAGTCTGGGTGCGGGGGCTGGGAGAGCGATTGACTGTGACCGTCCGTCACTACGACGACGGCAGTCGCAGCGACCTGGCCCGGCGGGCAACCCAGCGACTGATCTCCGAAGATAAAGTCGACCTGCTTTTCGGTCCCTATTCCAGCGTGCTCACCAGGGCCGCCGCCGAAGTCGCCAGCGGGAACGACTGCCTTTTGTGGAACCAGGGCGGGGCGTCGGATGCGATTCACCGGCAAGGAAATCGCTGGGTAGTGGGCATCCTCAGCCCAGCCAGCGAGTATCTGGCGGGCTTGCCCCCTCTGGTGCGGCAATCGGACCCCAGGGCGTGCCGACTGGCCATTATCCGCGCAGCTACTGGAGCCTTTCCCCAAGCGGTAAGCGACGGCATGGAGAAACAGGCGTTGGCCATGGGCTTTGAATTAGTGATTAAACGGGAATTCGACCCGGCCATCACCGACTTCGCCGATATTCTCGATGCGGTGGAACAAGCCCGGCCCGACTTGCTGCTGGGCGTGGGCCGCATCCAGAACGACCTGCTGCTGGCCAGGCAAATCGCGCAGAGGGGGTGCACTTTCGGCGCGGTGGCGGTGGTGGCCGCTCCCATCCAGCAATTCAAGACCCACTTGAGTGCCGCCACTGAGGGCTTCCTGGGGCCCAGCCAGTGGGAGTTTACCGCCAGGCAGCCCGTGCCGGTTCCGGTGGAGGATGGGTCTCCTGATTATGGGCCGACGAGCGAGCAAGTATTGGCGTCCCTGGGCGCCTCCGGGGCCGAGGTCGATTATCCCCTGGTTCAGGCTTACGCGGCCGGGCTGGTTGCCCAACGGTGCGTCGAGGAAGCCGGCGGGCTGGAGCCGCAGGCGCTGCGGGAGGCTGCGGTGAGCCTGGACTTTTCGACCTTCTATGGGCGTTTCCGGATAGATCCCTCCACCGGCCGGCAAATCGGGCGTTCTCCGTTAATCGTGCAGTGGCAGCAGGGAAGGAAGGTAGTGGTGTGGCCTCCGGGTCAGAGCCAGGGCTCGCTGATTTATCCTTGGGCCGGTCTGGGGCCGGGTCCAGCGGGGCCCGGTCCAGCAGCAGTGTCCCGTTGAGGCGTCGCCGTTTGGGTGAATCCCCCTTATAAAAGGAGGACTGGGGGGATCTGGATCTCACAAGTTCAGAACCTTCGTCAAGGAACAGTAGTGCTAGGGGCCGGTCGATTAACCGGCCCAGTATGTCCTGGGAGGCGGTGTTATTCGAAGGCGGGCTACCTTTCCAGCTTGATGGGGTTGCTCAAAACCCCAATGCCGTCAATCTCTATCTCGCAGACATCGCCGTCCTTCATTTCGCCGGGTTCGCCGGGGGTTCCGGTGTAGATCATGTCCCCCGCTTCCAGCGTGACGAACTGGGTGCAGTAGGCAATCAGGGTGGGAATGTTGAATATGAGGTAGGTGGTGCTTTCGTTTTGTATCTCTTTACCGCTGATACGAGTTTTCACCCGAACATTGTGGGGATCGATGTCATCCACAATGAATGGCCCAGCCGGGGAGAAGGTATCCGAAGACTTGGCGCGCCACCAGTTGCGGTCCTCGCGCTGCCAGTCTCGGGCGCTGACGTCGTTGCCGCAGGTGTATCCCAACACATGGCTCATGGCATCGGCTTCAGAGACGTTGCGGCAGGTGTCCTTGATTACCACCACCAGCTCGCACTCCGCGTCCAGCCTTTCGGTCCCCTTGGGACGGATGATGGTCTCGTCTGGCCCGATTACCGAGGTTGGCGTTTTGTAAAACACCATGGGCTCGGTGGGTCCGGGACGGTCGTGAAGGTGGCTGGAGTAGTTGAGGCCGATAGCCAGGATTTTTTTCGG
>JADFQT010000306.1 GCA_022561675.1 Chloroflexota bacterium | reverse complement strand
GACCGGCGGCTTGCTCTAAACTCGGGCCAAAGTGAAACCCACAGGGTTCCGTATGACGGACCTTGTCTACCCGACCTGGGCTTGGGTTTAGGTTCGCAGCAGGTTCAGATCGAAGGACTCCAGCGTCTCCAGCACCTGCTGCGCCTGGCTAAGGTCCATGCCTCTGGTAGAGTCCGTCAGCACTGCCACGGTGTAAATCCCGGCGCTTACGGCGGCGGCAATCCCCACGGGACTGTCCTCTATGGCGATGCACTGGGCCGGGGGGATGTTCAACCTTTCCGCCGCCAGCAAGTAGATGTCCGGCTCCGGCTTGCCCCTGGTAACGTCATCTCCCCCCAATACGACCTCAAAACTGTCCTGGAATCCCAGGGTCTCCAGTTTCAGGTATACCCACGAGCGGAGGGAGGAAGAGGCCACCGCCTTGGGCAAATTTCGCCGCGAGCAGGCATCTATCAGGTGCCGCACCCCGGGACGGGGCGTCAATTCCGCCTGCAGCACTTCCTTTACCGCCAGGTCGTACTTCTCGAGATAAGATTGAAGCGATTCTGGCAGGCTCCTCATCTCTATTAGCCGCCGCCAGGTTTCCTCCACAGTGGTGCCGATCAATGTGGTCTGGTTTTCCTCGTCCGTTACTGGCTCGGCTGATTCCGTTACCAGCAGGTTGTTGATAGCTTTCAAAAACAAGGGCTCGCTGTCAACCAACACGCCATCCATGTCGAATATTACGGCTTGGTAACCGCTCATTTGGCTTACCCCTCCTAAACCAATGCCATGATGAAGCGCGCAGGGGTTGGTAAGGTGGTCCATGTAGATGCCAGCTTGGCGTTGCTAGGGGGATTCAGGTTCAGGAAAGCAAGCATGCAATCAATCTTTGCCTGTCTCGTCTTTAGTCTCATCTTTAACCAGGAAGCAGGATGAGGCCTTGAACACCGCCCACAACGACTGTCCGGGCTCTATCCCCATCTCAGCTAGGGAGCTGCCGGTGATGTGACAGAATAACAAGGTGCCGCCGCAGTCCAGGGTAACCCGGTATCCCGGGGGTCGCATTTCGACGCTGGCCACGACGCCGGGCAGCTGATTGCGGGCGGAGGAGCGGGACAGCCGATCTTGGGCCAAGATCACGTCTGAGGCGCGTATGCCCACGGTTAGTGTTTCCTGCTCATCGAAGTCTCCCAGAGGCACCTCAATTCTAACCTCCCGCCTAACATCTCTCCCAACATCTTCGGAGTCCTCTGCAGGCCGATCCAGCAGCACGCAAGTCATGGTCCCGTCCTGGGGATGGCGACTCTCGACCCGCATAGAAAGGAGGTTTTCCACACCGACCAGTCGGGCGACCCGCCCCTGACTGGGCTGTCCCAGCACCTTCAACGGCTCCCCCTTGCTCAGGGTGCGACCCTGGTCAATCACCTGCACCGCGTCGCCCAGCGCGAGAGCCTCTTCTCGATCGTGGGTGACCAGAATCGTGGGCAGGTTACTACGGGACAATATGGCCCTCAGCTCGCCCTGCAGGGTGCGACGCAGCTCGGAGTCCAGGGAAGCGAAGGGCTCATCCAACAGTAGGGCCTGGGGCGCGGGTGCCAGCGCCCGAGCCAGTGCAACCCGCCGCTGCTGGCCGCCGGACAGCTCCCAGGGGTACCGTTGTTCCAACCCCCCTAGTTGAAAGGTCTCGAGCAGCTCCTGGACCCTACTCCTGGCTGCGGCAGATCCCCGGTTGGATAGGCCATAGGCGATGTTGTCCGCCACCTTAAGATGGGGAAAAAGGTTGTGCTCCTGAGTCAGGTAACCCACGCGCCGGAGATGAGGGGGCACCCAAACGTTGGAGGCGCTGTCATACACCAATTGGCCGGAGAGTTGGATCCGACCCTGCTGGGGCCGTAGCAGTCCAGCGATGGACCGCAGAGTGGTCGTCTTGCCCGCGCCGGATGGTCCGAATAGCACTAGCACCTGGCCGGGGTTGACTTCAAAGTCAGTTTCCAACGTGAAGTCCCCCACCCGGCAGGTGATCCAACCCTTGGCCGGATTGGATGTGGCGGCTGCGTTCATACCCGTTCCTGCCAGCGGCGCCGGGTGAGAAGCCCCAGCACTATCAGAACCAACATGGCTCCTACCAACAGCAGTACCGACAACGCCAGAGCCGTCTCCAGGCTGCTTTCCATGGCGGTCATAATTGCCAGCGGCAAAGTCTGGGTCTGCCCGGTCAGGTTGCCGGCGAACATGATCGTAGCGCCAAACTCAGA
>JADFQT010000095.1 GCA_022561675.1 Chloroflexota bacterium | reverse complement strand
TTATGCAAAGGGCGAAGGCGTTTACTCCACCTCCCGACCAGCCGGCTTCGGGCGCCGCCCGGTACCGGCTGAGCCGCTGCCGCCGGCCTGATTGGACGTTCTTCCGGTGGCGAATCTTCCGGTGCTGGCTTTCAGAGTTCCTTCGTCAACACCAATGTAAGCCGCCAACTGCTGAAAATACAGGTCTTGCTGTATCGGCTCGGGCACGGCGGCTATGAAAGGGAACAGCATTTCCACCACCTGGGCCTTGCCCCGCGGAGTGGAGATGTCCAACTGACGGGATACCGCGGGCAGCAGGTACTCGAAG
Source organism: Chloroflexota bacterium (assembly GCA_022561675.1). Classification (GTDB taxonomy): domain Bacteria; phylum Chloroflexota; class Dehalococcoidia; order Lucifugimonadales; family UBA3495; genus JADFQT01. The sequence goes on along the minus strand of JADFQT010000095.1, from coordinate 8,612 downwards.
AGGGGCACCGCTCCTTCAACCAGCTCAGCCCATTCTTGCGGAGACCGGCGGATCAGCTCATCCGGGTCCAGATTGTCAGGCAGGGACATTACCTTCAGTTCCAGATCTTCCTGGCGCTGAAACATAATAGTCTCTCCGCTTCGTTGCCTCCTATCTCTTTCCGTTACCAGTTTCTGGAAAACCTCCCAGGAAGTAGCCAGGCTGCGTAGAGTCGCCTGCTGTCCGGCGGCATCCGGGTCCAGAGCCATCACCACCTTGCCGGTGAGCCTTCTGATTTCCGCCACCTGGTCCCTGGTCAGCGCCGTGCCCATGGAGGCCACCACGTTGGTAAACCCGTTCTGGTGGGCCATAATGGCGTCCATATACCCTTCGACCACCACCAATCCTTGTTGCCGCGCCGCCTCCTGGGCCAGATAAAGCCCGTACAAGATTCGACCCTTGTCGAAAACCGGTGTGCGGGCCGAATTCAGGTATTTGGGACCTGAATCATCCAGCGCTCGACTACCGAAGCCGCCCAACTCTCCGTGGGAATTCCGTATGGGGATGATCAAGCGTCCCCGGAATAAATCCCGGGACTGCCCCCGATCATTGACCCGTACCACGCCTGCTTCGGTCAACTGTTCCAGGGAGAAACCCTTCCCAGCGAGATGGTTTCTCAGAGATTCGCCATCTTGCGGGCTCAGTCCCAGCTCAAACCTGACGATGGAGTCGTCGGTCAATCCCCGCTTTTCCAGATAGGTGCGGGCCGACAAACCCTGGTCCGAGGCGAGAATGCCCTGGTAATAGCTTTTGGCCGCTTCGTTTATTTGGTAGGCTACCTGCTCTCGGGTGTGGCGCTGGCTAGTCGGCAGGGCCACGCCGGCCTGCTGGGACAGCCGCCTCAGGGTTTCGGCGAAATCCAGGTTCTCCGCCCGCATCACGAAGCTAAAAACATCCCCACCGCTGGCGCAGGCGCCGTAGCAATGCCAGGATTGACGGTCGGGATAGACCATAAATGAGGGCGTTTTTTCTTGGTGGAAGGGACAGGGAGCCTTGTATCTTTGCCCGGAACGGTCCAGTGTGACGTAGCTGGAGATTATCTCCACTATGTCCAAACGGCTTTTTACCTCATCAACAACGGTCATTGGACCCACCCCCTGCCACGCCCGCCCTCATCCGATGTAGACATGCCGTACTGAAAATTCGACCGGCGACGGTTCCTGTCCGGCGTCGCCACTCCCAGGCATAATGGGAGCCTCCTACTATTAGCGGGGAAAATATAATTGGAAAAAGCCAAAATTCAGCCAAGCTAAGTGTACCACAACTGTAGCCGGAAAGGAACTGGTCGTCGCACCTACTGGTGCGGTACCAACGCCGTTGGTTTCGGGCTCGTCGCCCTAGTCTTTTCCGGACCCTTCCGCGGGCTCTTTCGACAGTTCTTGGAGTCCATCTAATGCCATGGGAAAGCCTAGGCGCTGACGGTAATTTAGATTGACAGAGATTCAAGACCAATGATAATATTGCAGATAGCTAAATCCTAGCTGGTGATGAATATTCGCCCGCCTGCCGAGGCGTCTAACCAAAACCAGGCTTTCCAGTCCGCGGAATTCGGTCAACGCCAGCCAAGTCTCCCAACACTGTGCCCCAAGCTACTATTACAGCTGCCAGCAGTTCGGCGCCTCTTGGCGCGGTTTTGTTGCGCCCTTCCCGATGGGCCGGCAAGGTAACGGCGGCAAAATATTCGGGTGCGATTTGATGTCAAGCTTGACTAGCCAACTGGAGAATAAAACATGGAGATGAAGGACTTTGTGGTCCGCTTCGCCGGGGAAGGCGGACAGGGCGTGGTAACTTCAGCGGAGGGAATGGCCCAGGCCGCTACTCAGGTGGGGTATCACGCGCTAACCTACGCCACCTTCCCTTCCCAGATTTTGGGGGGTCCTACCTGGACCCAGGCGCGGATCTCCGACTCCCCCATTCTTAGCCCCGGTGACGACGTGGATGTCCTAGTAGCCTTCAATCGAGAGGCGTACGACAACCATGTCGACGAGGTGAGGGAGAAGGGGGTCATCATATACAACTCCAATGACTTTGAATTGGAGGGAGACCCCCGCAGCTTCGGTTTACCCATCGAAGAACTGGCCAAGTCTACCGGAAACACCCGCGCCGCCAACATGGTGGTAATAGGGGCCTTGGCCCACCTGGTCAACATGCCGCAGACTTACTTGGACGAATTCGTCCAAAAGCGGTTCAGCCGGGGCCGGCCGGGGGATGAAGAAATTATCAGGTCCAATATTCAGGCCATGGGTCTGGGTCGGTCTCATACTGCCGAAAGCGGGCTTTCCGTGGGAGACTTGGCTCCCCCGCGGATGCCCGATTACAAGCAGATAATGATCAAGGGCAATGACGCGTTGTCCCTGGGTGCTCGAGCCGCCGGAGTGGAGTTCTACGTCGGCTACCCCATCTCGCCGGCCACCACTATACTGCTATGGATGGAGCACAACTTGATTGGGGAAGGCAAATTCGCCTACCAGGTGAGCTCCGAGATAGAATCCATTACGGGAATCCTGGGGGCGGGATTCGCCGGCAAGAAGGCGATGACCGCCACTGCCGGGCCCGGCTTTTCCTTGATGAGCGAGGGTCTGGGATTGGCCTGGATGGCCGAGATACCCCTGGTGGTGGTAGATGTTCAGCGGGGCGGTCCGGCTACCGGCCTGCCCACCAAGACGGAGCAATCGGACCTGCTGGCCTGTATGTACCCGGCCCACGGCGACGTGAAGATGCCGATTATCGCCGTTGGCACTGTGGAAGAGGCATTTTACGGCGCCATCAAGGCCTTCAACTGGGCGGAGCGATACCAGGGTCCGGTAATATTGATGACCGAGATGTCCCTGGCGGAACGGGTGCAGAACATACCCAAACCCGACCTCTCCCAGATTGAAGTGGAGGAGCGGCAAGTCTATCAAGGAAAAAACGGTTACCATCGTTATCACGGCTCCGAGGTTTCACCCATGCCCCTGCCCGGCAGTCCGGGTGCTTACGTAGCCAACGGTAGTGAGCATGACGAGATGGGCGACACCACCCACCTTGCCAGCCGTCACATTCAGATGACCGAGCGGAGATTCGGCAAGCTGAAGCTTTTGGAAGAGGATGAATTCGAGGCGGATAACACCCAGGAGTCGATAGCTCTGATGACCTGGGGTGGCTCCAAGGGTTCAGCGTTGGAAGCCTATAATCAGCTCAGGCAGCGGGATGTTCCCGTGGCCTGGTACTACACCATGTTTCTCAATCCTCTGCCGCCCAGATTGTTGGAGGAGCTGAGAAAAAAGGAACTGGTGATAGTGCCGGAGCTAAATTACCAGGGTCAGTTCTCTGGTATTCTGAGGTCCCAGGGTGTGAAGGCAGAGTCCATAACCCAATACACCGGCCTGCCCTTCAAGGTACGGGACCTGGTCCAAAAAATAACGGAAATGACCAAAACTCGCCGGAAGGAGACCGTCGGAGCATGAGCAAGAAGAATCCAGAGTACGACTTCAAGTGGTGCCCGGGCTGCGGCGACTTTGGAGTACGACGGTCCATTGAATCCGCCATGATTAACCGGCTGGAAGAGACCGGCCTGCCGATGGAAAATAACGTGGTTGTGGCCGGAATCGGCTGTTCCGGGAATTTGGTGCATCTTCTGGAGGGGGCCCAGCCCTACGGATTCCACGGCATCCACGGCCGTACTCTGCCGGTGGCCATGGGAGTCAAGATGGCCAGGCCGGAGTTGAACGTCTTGGTGGTGGCGGGAGACGGCGATTTTCTGAGCATCGGCGGCGAGCACATCGCTCCCCAGGCGGCGCGCAACCTGAACATTTGTGCGGTGATAATGGATAATGGCGTCTATGGCCTGACCAAGGGCCAGAGTTCGCCCACCACCAAGCTGGGAGAGATCACCAGCTCAACCCCTTATGGCAAGATGGAGGCGGAAGCCGATCCCCTGGAGCTCTACCTCACCATGGGCGTTTCTTTCATAGCCGCCGGCTTCTCCGGTAAGCCCCGGGAGCTGACCCAGCTGATCACCCAGGGGATGAACCACGAGGGCTTCGCCATGGTGCACGTTCAGTCCCCCTGCACCACGTATAACGACACCTTCGAAATGCTCAAGGGCAACCCCAAAAAGGGTATCGAGCCCCTGATTTGGGACGTTCCGGAGGACCATGACAAGTCGGATAAAATGGCAGCCTACGCGCTTTTGCAGCGACGCGGCCTTCCCCTGGGCGTAATCTACGAAGATGCAGACCGTCCTTCTCTGGACGCCAGGATGGAGGAGATGCGAGGCAGGGCTAGGCAGAGGACGATGCAAGAGACGCTGGATAGCTACGAGCTCTAGCCCGGATCAAAAGCTCATATGAACTGAAGCACCCCGGCCCATCTGCCGGGGTGCTGTTTTGTGGAAGGTGTCCGTAAGGCTGGTTTCTCACTCTTGGCAAGGGTGACACAAAGAGTGAGGGAAGAACCCGGCTTCTCCCCTTGTTAAGGGGAGGGTGTTTCTTAACACCCCATGCGACTCCCTGAAGGTCCACAACGAAGGTCTACAGCGGGTGGCCGGCCACCGGAATCACTATTCCCGGCGGGTTTGGTCCTGGGTTTGCTCAATGTAGGGGTGCAGGTACTTCCGGAGCAGAACCCGCCCCCGATGGAGCCGCGCCTTCAGTGAGGAAATGGAAATCTCCAGCACCTCGGCAGCCTCTTCGTTGCTGAGCCCCTGAACATCCCGCAGAATCACCGGCGTCTTCAGGTTTTCGGGCAGCAGATCCAATCCCCGCTCCAAATGCTCCCGAAGCTCGCTGTTCAGCGCCAACCTTTCCGGACCGTCGGTAGGACTGACTAGCTGCATGTCGTCGTAGCCCGTCTGCGTGAGAAAATTCCTGGGACGGTCTCGACGGAGCTTCATCAACGCAGCGTTGACCGCAATTCGGTATAACCAGGTGCTCACTTTGGATTCGCCGCGGAACCTGGAGAAGTTGCGGTAAGCGGCCAGAAAGGCGTCCTGGGCGGCATCCTCGGCGTCCGCTGTGTTCCCCAAGACCCGGTAGGCCAGGTTATAAACGAAGTCACCGTATTCTGCTACGATTTCTTCAAATTGCCGTTCTACCTGCTGTTCCATCACCATCGCGGGTCCGGCACCATCGCGGGTCCGGCACCATCGCGGGTCCGGCACCATCGCGGGTCCGGCACCATCGCGGGCCCGGCACCATCGCAGGCCCGGCGCTGCTTGCACCGCCCCAGCATTGTGCATCCAACGTTGCCGGTTTGTCCAGGGCGGCGATATCCCCCGCTATGCTGAGGGGGTTGAGCGAGCTATTGGGGAGGAAAGCGCCCGGGGGTGCCGGCCAACTTTGGCCTGTAGCTGGCTGGTACCGCCGTTGTCTTTAGAAGGCCCAATGATATAATTGAAGTGAGACACCCCTTTTTCGGCCCATGTATATTGCCGGATAGGTGATCTTACATCCTCTGGTGTGCTGGTTCCAGAACTTCGAGCGGAAGGTTTCAGCTGAATGAAATGTCGGGCGTAGCTAGAGAATTTTTAGAAGCTGTGCTGCTGGCCCTGGTCGTTTTTCTGATCATTCAGACCAGCGTCCAAAACTTCAAGGTCGATGGTCCCAGCATGAACCCCACCCTGGGGCACGGGCAGTTCTTGCTGGTAAACAAGGTGGTCTATTTCAAGATCGACCAGGAACGTCTCTCCAGGATCATCCCCTTCTGGCGAGTCAATCAAAACCGGGAGAGCTTCGCGATCCACCCTCCCGAGCGGGGCGAGGTTATCGTCTTCCACTATCCGGTAGACCCGAAAAGGGACTTCGTCAAGCGAGTGATCGGCGTCCCTGGGGATAGGATTTCCATTAAAGAGGGGACGGTTTTGGTCAACGGAGCGGCCTTATCGGAACCCTATATTGTCGCTCAGGACACCAGCAACATGTCCGAACGAAAGATGGGTAGAAAGGAGTATTTCGTCTTGGGAGATAACCGGCCGGGGAGCACTGACTCTCGAAAGGGATGGAATGTGCCGGAAGAGAATATTTTGGGCAAGGTTTGGATAGTTTACTGGCCGCTCTCCAGCTGGACTCTGCTCCCGTAGGGTTACCGCCGCGCCCTTACCAGGCTACTCCCTGGGCCAGCTTTGTGACTGCCGCTCCAGCCGCCGTGTCAGCCCTTCGCCGGGCCCACCAGGATATCGGAGCCTTCTATACGAACCTCGAACATTCTCAATGCCTCCACCGCCGGGGGTGTTACCACCTCTCCGCTGGTGACATTAAATATCGCTCCGTGCAGCGGGCACTGAACTTCCTCCCCGTCTAGGTCTCCTTCCGAGAGGGAGGCGTAAGAGTGAGTGCAGACGTCATCGCAGGCGTGGATGTTGCCGTCTACGTTTACCAGCAGAATTTCCTCATTGCCTACCTTCACCGTTTTCATGTCACCCGGGGAAATCTCACCCACTTCGGCTACTTTCACAAAGTCCGTATCAGCCAAGTCTCTCCTCCTTAACCACTATTGGCGGATTCATTAACGCAACGGGAACCTCATCTCTTAATAGGTAGCCGGCGACCCGGCCTGGGTCGGGGCGGGGTACCCCTGGCTACCTATTATATGTCACTGGGCCAAACCAGGAAATCCCCAAAGGCCTGCTCCGACCCGTTTGGCGGCTCTAGGAATCAGCAATGCCGGGCAGGCCGGCGGTGAGACGGCTAGAAGCGAGTGGCGAAGATAAAACCCGATAATTAAAACCCGGTAATTATCCATTGCCCCGGCTAGTAATCAGGAACCTCAACTATCCCGATCACACCTAAGATGCCTGTGTCAAAAGCATCGATGGGCCCGGTGGCGGTGTATTCGTCGCTCCGGCGAAAGCCGGAGCCCAGATGCCGCCCCCTGGTTGATGGGTAGATGACGCTGGATTCCGGCCTGCGCCGGAATGACGTGCCGGGAATTATGCTATGCCCGGATATCTTTGAACACAGGCTCTAATGCACTTATGGTTGAAATGAAACTGAACACAACACAAGATGTGCTGGAGCAGGTTGAGCAAATCTGCAACGTCACTGAAGGAGACCTTCGAGCCTGGCTGCACAAGGAGGTTCTGCTTAACGCGCTTAAGTTCAAACGAGATGACCTGGAAACCCTGGACTTGAAAATAATCAATCGGGCTATGGAAGAGTTTCGCTACGCGGCCCGAGTGTTCCGGCCTTACAGGAAACTCAGGAAGGTGTCTATCTTCGGTTCAGCCAGGACTCCCTCAAGCGACCCCTACTATCAGGCCGCGAAGGAGTTCGCCCACATGTCGGTTGAGAAGGGCTTTATGGTTATAACCGGAGCCGCCGACGGAATCATGAAAGCGGGCAACGTGGGCGCCGGAGCCAAAAATAGTTTTGGAGCCAACATCTTGCTGCCCTTTGAGCAAGGGGCCAACGAGATCATTTCCGAGGATCCGAAACTGATCACTTTCAGATTCTTTTTCATCCGGAAGCTGTTCTTCATGATGGAGGCCGACGCCGTGGCTCTATTTCCGGGCGGCTTTGGCACCCACGATGAAGGTTTCGAGACCCTTACATTGCTTCAGACCGGCAAAGCGCAGCCCATGCCGCTGGTACTGATAGAGCTTCCAGGAGAAGATTACTGGGAGAGTTGGGAAGGGTTCGTCAAAGATCAGCTGCTGAAAAGAGGGCTGATCTCTCAACAGGACCTGGATCTTTACAAGATCGTCCACTCCCCACAGGAGGCAGTAGACTGGATCTGTCACTTTTATTCCACTTATCACTCTATGAGAAAGGTAAGGGACAAATTGGTGGTTAGACTGGAAAAAGAGCTCCCCATGGACCAGATTAGGGAGCTCTCCAATTCCTTTGGCGATATTATTCGGAAGGGGGAGGTGCGCCCAACGAAGCCGCTGAGAGCGGAAAAAGATGAGCCGCATCTGCTACAAAAACCCCGAATCTCCTTTTCCTACAACGAACGGAGCGCCAGCCGGCTGACGCAGATGATTCACACCATCAACCAGATGGGCCGCAGTTAGCTAGGTCGACGGGAAGAAACCGGCGTAGCAATAATACCGGTGGCAATTAGCCGCCAAAGAAGCCAATGAGATGCGAACAGGATCTCTCGGACGTGATTACAACGGCTAGAGAACTCGTAAGACCAGGAAAAAGGATACCGGCCGCAGATGAAAGAACGGGCCCGTTCTAGGGCTCGGGTTATTACCTAGGGCGGCGAGTCGTTAACTTCTCCCCCGGGTTCGATATCTGGGATGCAGATGACGGGCGGCCCCAGAGTCCGCACACCGTGGTTGAGGTCGGGCGCCCGAGGCTAACCGAGTTAAACACCGATGATACCCGGACACCGTTCTTCCAGGACGTGATCCAAAGAGCGCTCATTGCCCGGTCTTTGCAGCCCAAGGGTCGGATGTGGCCGTTCCGATTGAGGACCGCAATCACTCATCTACGGCAATGCCACCGGACCGGAGTGGGACGAATCTGGTATCATGCCCGTCTGCCCAGTGAAATCTTCAACGAGGTTAAGAATGCATGTTGTATTTAACATCATTGACCCATAGCCCCGACAAATGTCCTGGTGTTGCCATCGACATCCGAGACAGAGTT
>JADFQT010000094.1 GCA_022561675.1 Chloroflexota bacterium | reverse complement strand
TCGGTGGAGTAGCGGTGGAACCCGCCGCCTATCTGGTCATACATGCCCCCACGCGCCATTTTCTCCAGGGTCAGATTTACCATCTCCAGGGTGTGCCCGTCTCCCGTCCGATGGTAGTGACGCAGCAGGAACTCTGGGGTCATCGGCTGGGGGAACTTGGGCGCCGCGCCGAAGCCGCCGTTCTGGTAATCGAAATTCGAGGCCAGCTGGGAGTAGGCCTGGTGCAGAATTTCATCGGTAAGCAGGCCGGCGCCCTTGGCCAATTGACCGGTGCGTCCCATTTTCTCAGTCAGCTGATTGGTTACCCGCTCAATCTCTCCCCGGTTGGTCCGGTAGGCCTCGCTAACAGATTCCAAGATTCTGGTAAAGCCCGGCATTCCCGGCCGGTCTTCCGGCGGGAAGTAAGTACCCCCGTAGAAGGGCTTGCCCTGGGGAGTGAGAAATACTGTCATCGGCCACCCGCCCCTGCCGGTGAGGGCCTGCACGGCCTCCATATATACCGCATCCAGGTCTGGGCGCTCCTCGCGGTCCACCTTGATGCTGATAAAGTTCTGGTTCATCAGCGCGGCGATGGCTTCGTCTTCGAAGGACTCCCGTTCCATGACGTGGCACCAATGGCAGGCCGAGTAGCCGATGCTTAACATAATCGGCTTGTCTTCATTAACCGCCCGCTGCAACGCCTCCTCTCCCCAGGGATACCAATCCACCGGGTTGTTGGCGTGTTGCAACAGGTAGGGGCTGGTTTCATTTTTTAAACGGTTGGGCATGATTTATTGGTCCTTTAAGCGGGTCCTCAAGGCGCGGCAGAATGTTTGTTATACTGATCAGGGCTTGGATTCGCCCAGGATAACAGAAACGGTACTGCTGTGGGTGGTCCAATATGGCACCCGAATCCCACCGCATTATGAGGATAGCACCCAGAGTTTATGAGGTATCGGCTCAAATTTAAATTCAGGGGGATGCAAATTTGGCTAACCGCGGCGGCGCGTTATGCCGTGTTGCCCCTGGTCTTGCTGGCCGTGGCCTGCTCAAACGGCGCTGCTACCGGGGCTACCACGGCTCAGGTGCCGGCTCAGTTAATAGATCCGATGGCCGAGTTCGATGGAATGGTGGTCGATGGGCCGATATTGGAGATTGGCTCCACCTTCGTTTCAGTCCGGGCCACCACGCGGGAAAAAACCGTCTGCGCCGTTTCCTACGGTCCAACCACCGACTACGGCCGCATCGCCACCGATGATGCCATGGACGTGGGCGGGCACAAGGACCATCATCCGGTGTTGATCGGCCTGGAGCCGGATACCCTGTACCATTACAGCTTTGGTGGCATCGGTCCCGATGGAAAGGTGTTCCGCAGTCCGGATCTCACTTTCCGCACGCTGCCCGCCGATGCCGGAGCGCTGCCTGAGCCGGATGGAGAAAACCTGGCCGCGCTCGGAGCGGGAGCCCGGGTTCTGGCCGCCAGCAGTAATTTTGGAGGCGGCGGCTTCGCCGACAGCTGGGGGGCCAACTCGGCCTTTGACGGCGATTTAACTACCCAGTGGTCCTCAGACGGAGATGGCGACGGAGCCTGGATCGAAATTGAATTGGCCGCCGAAACCCATGTCACTTCCCTGGGTTTCTGGACCAGGACCATGGGAGAGTCGGCGCAGATTTTTTCCTTTCAGGTGGAAACAGACCGGGGCGAGGTGGCCGGCCCCTTCCGCTTGAGCGATGCCTCTTCGGTCCATTACTTCGAGACGGACCTCACCGCCAGAAGATTGAAATTCCAGGCACTGGAGACCAGCGGCGGCAACACCGGCGCGGTGGAGATTCTGGTATACGGCTCGCCGGCACCCTGAATCCTGAGTGATTCAGACGCTTTTCAGGGACATTGACCAAAAATCGGTAGCAAGGATGAGGCCGCATTATGGCTGACGCGAAGGTTGTGTTTTTCACCGCCCTGGCTTCGGGGTTTCGGGAAATGGTCACCGACGAAGCTCCGGATGGATTGGAAGTTATCACGGCGTCGGTAGGCTTGGACGACGACGAAAAGATAGAGCTGGCCAAGGACGCCGATTTCTTGCTGCTGTTTCCCGGTGTACTCTCCGACCGGGTGATGCAGTCGGCCCAGAAATGCCGGCTGATCCAGCTGCTCAGCGCCGGTTACGACCGGATGAACCTGAAGCTGGCCACCGACCTGGGTATTCCGGTGTCCAACAACGGCGGCGCCAACAGCGTTGCGGTATCGGAGCACGCCATCATGCTGATCCTGGCGGTTTATCGACGCCTGCTGCACTACTCCAGCCACGTGCGGGACGGAGGTTGGCGGCCGGAGCGGGAGCGGGCCATCGACGTTTTCGAGTTCGAGGGCAAAACCCTGGGTCTCATCGGCATCGGCAACATTGCCCAGAAGGTGGCCCGGCGCGCCCGGGGGTTCGACGTGAATCTCCAGTATTACGACAAATACGCCTCGCTAACCCCGACCGAGGAGGAAGCCCTGGGTATCACATCGGTATCCCTGGAGGAGCTGCTGAAAACCTCAGACGTGGTGAGCATCCACGTTCCGCTGACCCGGGAGACCCGGAACCTGATAGGTAAGGACCAGCTGGCTATGATGAAGCCCACATCCATCATCATCAACACCGCCCGGGGAGGAATTATCGATGAAACCGCCCTGGTGGGGGCTCTCCAATCGGGCACGATAGCCGGAGCCGGTTTGGATGTGATGGAGCACGAGCCGCCGGACCCCAACGACCCGCTGCCCAAGCTGGACAACGTAATCATCACCCCCCATACAGCGGGACCGACTTTAGAGTCGCTGCCCAAACGGGCCATCAACTCCTTTGCCAACATTCTGCGAGTGTGGGCCGGAGAGCCTCCTCTCTGGACCGCCGAGTTCGAAGCGCCCGAGGAGTAGGGCCTCGAGCCGGAGTACTCCCCCTCCGACTCCTCCTTTATCTGCTGCATTACCTCACCCAGGGGTAATGGTCCAGGTTGGCGCCTTCTCGCAGGCGTACCGCCGCCGCTCCCTGCTCCACCTCCGCGTCGCCCACGAACAGCATGTAGGGGACTTTCTGAAGCTGGGGGTTGCGCCTTCGTAAAAAAAATCGGCTGGCTAGTCAGTGTGGAAACCCCCATCAGCACCGGAGCGAAGGCTAGGCCCGGGATTGCTAAGGGTCCTTGACCTCTAGAAGCTCAATCTCAAAAACCAGGGTGGAACCGGCCTTAATCACGGGGCCACGGTCCCGGTCGCCGTAGGCCAGCTCTGGCGGAATGGTCAACTCGCTCTTCCCGCCTACCCGCATCGTGGCCACTCCCTCATCCCAACCCTTGATCACGCTACCCTGCCCCAGTCTGAATTCGAAGGGCGTCCCCCGGTCCACCGAACTGTCGAACTTGGTCCCATCCACCAGCCAGCCGGTGTAGTGCACCACGACGATAGCGCCCTCCCGGGCCTGCTCACCGGTTCCTACCACCAGGTTTTTAATCTGCAAGCCGGACTCTGTGGTCACAACTTCCTCCTCTGTGTCGCTCCCAGAACTTTTTTCACCGGTCTTATCGGCAGGTACCACCGTCGCCGCGTCCCCGGAAGCACTATCCCCGGGCTTATCAGCAGGTACCACCGTCGCCGCGTCCCCGGAAGCACTATCCCCGGGTTTATCAGCAGGTACCGCCGTCGCCACATCGCCGGAACTGGCATTGGGAACCCCTGTAGGTTCCGCCTCGCTTGCGGTTGTAGAGCCCGAAGGGGAGGCAGGAGTAGTGGTGGGCCAACGAGTGGGTGTAGTTTCGCCGCAGGCCGCCACCAGGAGCAATACTGCAGCTACCACCAGGTACCGAATCATTCACCTCTCCTGAAACAGAAAATAATCCCGGGCTGGTCTTCCCGGGCCGGGTATGGGTGACCCAACCCTCGGTTGCTATGACCTATCACGTCTGCTACCCTTAGGCCCGGCAAAGCCAGGCCTAAGGCGCAATGTTGGTATAACTTTGGCTCGCACTGAACCGATAAAAGTTTCCCTGTTCGCCACCTGCATTATAGACCAGCTTTTTCCGCAGGTCGGAGCTAGCGTGGTGCGAGTTTTGAGGCGGATGGGAGTGGATGTGGATTTCCCCCCCGACCAAACTTGCTGCGGCCAGCCCCTTTACAATGCCGGGTTCACCCGTCAGGCCCGGCAATTGGCTCAACGAGTCTTCTCTAGTTTTGCCGAAAGTTCGTATGTGGTCGTTCCCTCCGGCTCCTGTGCCGCCATGATGCGCGTTTTCTACCTGGACTTGTTCGCCGGCGACCAGCAGAATTACGCCCGAGCCCAGGCTCTGTCCGATAAAGTCTACGAGTTTTCTGAGTTTTTGGTTCGGGTTTTGGAAGTCAGGGATCTGGGCGCCGTCTACTCGGGCACGGCTGCATATCATCCCAGCTGCCACCTGCTAAGGGAGGTGGGGGAGAGGGAAGCCCCAGAGCTGCTGCTGGGCCAAGTGGCCGATTTGAATCTGGTTGACCTCCCCCAGGCCGAATCCTGCTGCGGCTTCGGCGGGAGCTTTTCGGTGAAGTATCCCCATATCTCGGAGGGCATGGGCGCCGACAAGGCGGATAATGTTTTAGCCACCGGCGCTGAAACCCTGATCTCCTGCGACATGGGTTGCCTGATGCAAATCGGCGGGACCCTCAGCCGCCGCGGCAGTGACATCAAAGTCCGTCATCTGGCCCAGGTGCTGGATGGGGAGACAAGGTAGTGCCCCGGGTTACCACCCAAAACTTCTTCCCCGCCTCGGTACTTGCGGTGCAGAACGCCCAGCTGCAGGAGGCCCTTCGGAGGGCCGGGTCCGGTTTCGACGGCGCTCGGCGGGAGGCGATAGAGGAGGTGGGACAGGGTAGTTGGGATAAGTGGCGGGAGGAAGCCCGCCAGATTAAAGTCCATACCCTGGAGCACCTGGATTACTATCTGGAGCTGCTGGCGGAAAATGTCGAACGGGCCGGCGGTCACGTCCACTTCGCCAAGGATGCGGCGCAGGCCAACGCAATCGTGGCGGAACTGGCCACCAGCCGGAGGGTAAAGGTAGCCGTCAAGAGCAAGTCCATGGTGTCCGAGGAGCTGAACCTCAACGAGGTCCTCGAGGAAAACGGGGTTGATGTCTACGAGACCGACCTGGGAGAGTATATCATCCAGTTGGCCGGAGAAACTCCCTCCCATCTGGTGGCGCCGGCCCTGCACAAAACCAAGGAAGAGGTGGCGCAGCTACTCCACCAAAAGCTGGGGGTACCCCTTACCGACGATATAGAGGCTATGGCCCGGGTAGCTCGGGATGTCCTGCGAGATAAGTTTTTCCAGGCCGACCTGGGTATCAGCGGGGCCAACTTCCTGGTCGCCGAAACCGGCACGCTGGTCATCATCACCAACGAAGGCAATGGGCGTCTCTGCACCTCCGCGCCCCCCATCCACATCGGCATAACCGGCATGGAGAAGGTGATCCCCTCCTTGCAGGACCTGGCGGTGTTTCTGCGCCTGCTGCCTCGCTCCGCCACCGGACAGCCGCTGACCAGCTACGTCAGCATGGTCAGCGGACCGCGCCGCGACGGAGACGAAGACGGGCCGGAAGAGTTTCACCTGGTCCTGGTGGATAATGGACGTTCCCGCCTGCTGGCGGACCCCGATTTAAGAGAATCCCTTAATTGCATCCGGTGCGGGGCCTGCCTCAATATCTGTCCGGTCTACCAGAAGGTGGGAGGGCATGCCTACGGCTGGGTATACCCGGGCCCTATCGGCGCGGTGATTTCGCCCACTCTGGTGGGGTTGAAGCAGGCCAAAGACCTGCCCTTTGCCTCCAGTCTCTGTGGCGCCTGCCGAGAGGTCTGCCCCGTAAAGATAAATATCCCCCGGATGCTGCTGCACCAAAGACATCTGCTCTCTGAAAGTCCGGATCCCGCAGAAAGGTCTGTCACCCTTTCCGAATCCCTGCTGGCCCGGCTATTCACTATTGTTATGAGCAAGCCCACTTTGCTAGCCGCCGCCCGCAAGCTGGTCCGCCTTCTGGCGCGGCCCTGGGCGAGGAATGGGACCGTCCGGCGAGCGCCATTGCCTCCCGCGTCCCGGTGGACCCACCAGCGCGATTTACCCGCCCTGCCCACGCGCAGTTTTCGGGACCTCTGGAAACAGGATCTAGCTTCATCCGACAGAGTTACGGATGGCAGAGATTCGGACAGCGGAGTTTCGCCCACCGGGTCTTCCGAGGACCCCTCCCCGAACCGAAGCGAGGACGGGTAGCCGCTATCCCATGGTCGAGCACCTGGAGACCCCCAGAGAAGAGTTCCTGGCGTCGGTCCGCCAAGCTCTAGGACGGTCTGCGGCCTCTCCACCGGTTCCGCCTTATCCAAGACTGGAGGAATCGCTTGCCGACCTGGAGACGTTGGAGCGAGACTTGCTGGCGCGCCTGGAGACCGGGCGGGACGCCCGCCTGGAGGCGTTGGCTCAAACCGCCGCCCGGCGGGGTTGGAATGTGAAGCGAGCCCCCGATCCCGAGGAGGCTTTAGGATACCTGGATTCGGTTGTGACCCAGCTGGGGGTTAAGCGGGCGGTGCGCTCGGCCGAGGCTGTGTTCCAGCAGTTGGCGGTGGACTCGATCTTGCAACGACTGGGCATCGAAACGACGATAATCGCTCGGGATGAAACCGGTTCCGATGAAAACCGTTCCGGGGCGGCCTTGCGCCAGGAGATGATCGACGCCGACATCGGGATAACCGGCGCCGACTACGCTGTAACCGAGACCGGCTCGGTGGTAGTATTGCCCCGGGCCGGTCTGAGCCGTCTGGTGTCTCTAGCCCCGCCGGTGCATCTGGCGCTGGTCCGGCCGCAGGACGTGGTGGACACTCTGGATGACGTGTTCCTGCTGCGGCGGTTGGATTACTACCGCAATGGCGGAGACATGGGAAGCTACCTGAACTTCATCACCGGTCCCAGCCGGACCGCGGATATAGAGCAGACGCTGGTGGTGGGCGTTCATGGTCCCAAGGAAGTCCACATGATCATCCTGGGCTAACTATTGCTCCGGGGCTCAATAATGCCCCGGGTGGTTGGGGGGAAGGTAAATATGCCGATGCGCGTGGGCTTTACCGAGTTTCGCAAACAAATGCTGGAAAGGGAGTTGGGCGGCATTCAGGACCTGCTGCCCAATTTGGGCGTCGAGAAGGTAATCCTGACCGGAGACATGGTAACCGAGGATTACAGCCCGGACAGCAGCATAGACCTGATAGTGGTTCATAAGACCGACGCTACCTTCGGCCGGCGGGCCGACTTTTTTTCCTACCACTTGGGGAGTTACGTGGCAGTCAATACCCAGGTTTATACGCCGGAAGAGTTCGCAACCCTGCAAGACACTTTGCCGGCGCTCCACGCCGCGTGCCAAAAAGGACGGGTGATTTTCGATGCCTGACCACAAATCGGAGGGAGCCCGCTGGCTCAGACAGGCGGAGCAGGACTTGCGGGACGCCGCATATAACCAGGAAGGAGAACGGTTTAACCTGGCCTGTTTTCTCGGCCAGCAGGCGGCGGAGAAGGCGGTCAAAGCCTATCTTTACCATCGGGGAGCGGAAGATGTCTGGGGTCATTCGCTGATCGACCTGTGCGAAGACGCGAAAATCTTTGAGATGTTCTTTGACACCATCAAAAGCGAGGCCCGCCAGCTGGACAAGTATTATGAGATAACCCGCTACCCGGGATATCTGCCCAGCGGAATCTCCTCCGAGGCCTTCGATCGTGATGACGCCGACCGGGCCATCGAGCTGTCCCAACTGGTCGTGGACTTTGTCAAAGAGCGGCTAGTCTGAAAAGGGGTTTAGTAGCTGACCTGCTCGCATGGCCATGGAGTGTCGAAGTAACTCTCTTAAAACCTTGCCGATGGAACCAGGCCCATCCTTCGACAGCTTCTGGATGAACGGGTTTTGACCTCCGTGGTGAGATTGTCAAACCATGAGCGGTTGCTTTTCACCCTGGCTCCTTTAGATGTGCAGGCCGGACCCAACCCGCAGCAAACGCATGGTGCGTTCCGCGGCCGCCGCCAGTAGCTCTTCAGTACGGGCTAGACTACGTTCGAAGCTCATGGGCCGGTCGCCGATGCAGACTAGACCGGCTATCCCATGCTGATACAACTCCTCATAGCCCTTCCCCAAGCTGCCCGCCAGCACCACCGTGGGCACCCCACGAGCTTTAGCCTTGCGAGCTACCCCCACCGGTGCCTTATTGTATATGGTTGAAACGTCGGCCCGACCCTCGCCGGTGATCACCAGGTCCGCCCCATCCAGGTGCCGGTCGAACTCCAATAATTGGCATACCATGTCAATGCCGGACCTCAGCTCGGCCCCGGCAAAGGCCATCAATCCGGCCCCCAGCCCGCCGGCGGCTCCGGCACCGGGCTGCTCCGAGACATCCCGGCCCAGCTCTTCCCGGGCCACTCGGGCGAAGTTGGTCAGCGCCTGATCCAGTTGGTTAACCATCTCAGGCGTTGCGCCCTTCTGGGGCCCGTACACCGCCGACGCTCCAGTGGGACCGCAGAGAGGGTTGGTAACGTCGGTGGCGCCGATTACCTCCGCCGATTCCAGAGCGGGATGGAGTTGGCTCAGATCGATGCGAGCCAGCTGGGCCAGCGCCGCCCCACCCTCTTGAAGAGGCCGTCCCTGGGCGTCTAGAAAGCGGGCTCCCAGGGCCACGGCCATCCCCGCTCCGGCATCATTGGTGGCGCTGCCGCCCAGTCCGACGATGATGCGGGAGTAGCCTTTGTCCAGCGCTTCTTTGATTATCTGCCCGGTTCCGCGGGTGGTGGAAGTGAGCGGGTTGCGGCGCTTGAAAGGCACCAGAACCAGGCCGGAAGCCTGGGCCATTTCAACCACCGCCGTCTGGCCGTCTCCCATCACACCCCATTGAGCTTCCACGGCCCGACCCAGAGGTC
>JADFQT010000093.1 GCA_022561675.1 Chloroflexota bacterium | reverse complement strand
GCCACAAGGGTCCAGCGGAGGCCGCCGGGCGGGCCGATGGAGGGCCTAAAATCTCCGGAAAATCAACTGAACAAAGGAGAAGTCGAAAAACCGGTCCAGCCCGCCCAGGAAAACACCCACGGCGACGGACAGGGCGATCACAATTACGGTAAGACGGGTCGTTTCTTCCTTGCTGGGCCAAACCGCCTTCCGCAGTTCGGAAACCGTTTCTTGCAGGAAGGTGATAGGGTTGACCCGGCCCACAGTCCGGGGGGCCACCGGCGGCGTTGGTCGTCTTGTCGATGCTCTGGCCATAGAAGTTACCTCGTCTCCCGGTGGAGCTTGTGCCCCCGGCAGCGCGAGCAGTACTTCCGCAACTCCATGCGCTGGGTATCGTTGCGCCGGTTCTTCTCCGTGGAGTAGTTACGCTCCCGGCAATCACCACACTGCAATGTGATGATTTGCCGGGCATCAGTTGTTCTTCTCGCCATTGTCTAATCCAACAGCTTGGTGAACACCCCAGCGCCCACGGTACGGCCGCCTTCGCGGATGGCGAATCGGAGGCCCTCTTCAATGGCGACAGGGGTAACCAGGCTCACCGTCATTTTGATATTGTCTCCAGGCATCACCATCTCAACCCCCTCCGGGAGTTGAATTTCACCCGTGATGTCGCTGGTGCGGATGTAAAACTGGGGCTTATACCCGGGGAAGAAGGGGGTATGCCGTCCTCCCTCATCCCGGCTGAGGATATATACCTCGGCCTCGGCCTGGGTGTAGGGCTTCATGGAGCCGGGCTTGACCACCACCTGACCTCGTTCCACCTCATCCCGGTCTACACCGCGCAGCAGGATGCCCACGGCGTCGCCGGCCTCGGTGCTGTCCAAGAGCTTGTGGAACATCTCCAGTCCGGTGGCGACGGTCTTACGGACATCGCCGAACCGGATAATCTCGATATCTTCGCCCTGCTTCAAGGAACCGCGCTCCACCCGACCGGTCACGACCGTGCCGCGCCCCTTGATTCCAAAGACGTCTTCAATTGGCATGAGGAAGGGCCGGTCCGTGATGCGAGTGGGGACCGGAACGTACTCGTCCATGGCCGCCACCAGGTCCAGAATTCCCTGCTCCGCGTCCGCGTCGCCGTCCAAGGCCTTGAGGGCGCTGACCCGAACGATGGGAGTGTCATCGCCGGGGAAGTCGTAGCGGCTCAGCAGTTCCCTAACTTCCAGTTCCACCAGCTCCAGCAGCTCCTCGTCGTCCATCATGTCCACCTTGTTCAAGGCGACGAGAATCCGCGGCACTTCCACCTGGCGAGCCAAGAGAATGTGCTCCCGGGTCTGCGGCATGGGGCCGTCCGGGGCGCTGACCACCAAGATGGCGCCGTCCATCTGCGCCGCACCCGTGATCATGTTTTTGATGTAGTCGGCGTGACCGGGGCAGTCCACGTGGGCATAGTGGCGGTTCTCGGTTTCGTATTCGACGTGGGCGATAGCTATGGTAACGCCCCGCGCCTTTTCTTCTGGCGCGTTGTCAATGCTATCCAAGTCCCGAAAGCTGGCCAGTCCCTTGGCCGCCAAAACCTTGGTGATAGCGGCGGTAAGGGTAGTTTTGCCGTGGTCCACGTGCCCAATGGTGCCCACATTCACGTGGGGCTTGGTTCGGTCGAATCGTTGCTTTGCCATCTAGGTAATCTCTCCTTTGATCTGGGTGACGCTGGTGATTAGGGTGACGGTGGAGCCCAGAGGCGGGATTGAACCGCCGACCCCGTTCTTACCAAGAACGTGCTCTACCGCTGAGCTATCTGGGCCCGTTTCGGCCGGGATTATTTCTCCGTTATTTGAAGTGGTGGAGGGGGTAGGATTTGAACCTACGAACTCCTTCCGGAGGCCAGATTTACAGTCTGGTGGCTTTAACCGCTCACCCACCCCTCCAGGGATCCCTCGCCTGCCTGCCGGGGAAGCTTATGTCCCGGAGAGCCTTATCCCCAGGAAAGCGTCTCCGGCGGGTATGCGTTGGGAACTGCTTCAAGAGCCCCAGAGGGGACTCGAACCCCTAACCTGTCGATTACAAGTCGACCGCGCTACCATTGCGCCACAGGGGCAATAAGAAGACTGGAAACCCGCCACACTAGAAAATGGCCCCGAAGACACGGGACCATCAGCGCAACTCGATGGTTACCTAAAAAGTATATTAAAGGCCTGGGTAAAAGTCAATTTATTTCGCCTTGGGAAAACCTCTATTTTGACCACTTCTCAACCGCCTCCGCTAGCTAGGCTAAATCTTGACGTCGGGGGTCGGTTAAACTAAACTGCTCCTGGATTCGGCCGGGCCATTAGCTACAGGTGGGCCGGGTCCCGAAAATCCCAAAGGCTAATGCTGCGGGGCATGGGGTAAGGTAGGCGTACGCCCTTACGAGTTGATAAACCCATAGTGGATTTGAAGAAGTACATCCGGGATATACCGGACTTTCCGGAGCCGGGAATACTCTTCCGGGATATCACCCCCTTACTTAGGAACCCTCAGGCTTTTAACTACGCAATAGACAGATTGGTGGACCGGTTTTCCCAGCATTCCTTCGATACAGTGGTAGCGGTGGAATCTCGGGGCTTCCTCTTTGGCGCGCCGCTGGCCTGCCGCATGGGCAAGCCGTTGGTTCCGGTGCGCAAACCGGGCAAGCTTCCCGCCACTACCAATTCGGCGCAGTATTCGCTGGAATATGGCTCCAATGTATTGGAGATCCACGCCGACGATATCGTGCCAGGGGAAAGGGTGGTGGTGCTGGATGACCTTTTGGCTACCGGCGGAACGCTGAAGGCGGCCGCCCAGTTGGTGGAAGGGTCCGGGGGAGTGGTGACCGGCATTGGATTGGTGATTGAGCTAAAGGACTTGGGAGGTCGGGAACGGTTGAAAGGCTACGATATATTCTCGCTGGTGCAGTATTAGCATCTTTAGAGAAGCATCTGAATCTCTTAATGGCGTAGAGGTGAGCCATGCTTATTTTCGCGCCGGGTCGATTTCATCCCCTGGGCTGCACCAATGGGTTATATAGTTAGCAAAGCATAGAAGGAGAACATTATGGCGGAAAAAGCAACGATAGGTAATGTGGAAATTACCGCGGTTTTGGACATGGTCCCCCCGCCCAGGGAGCCGTCGGCCATGTTCCCCGACGTTCCGGCATCGGCTTGGGAGCCCTACCAGGACACCCTGGAAAACGGGATGCTTCAGCTATACTACGGTGCCTTCCTGGTTATGTCGCAAGGCAAGACCATTCTGGTGGATACCGGCATGGGTCCCGGACCCCATCCGGAGCGGGGTAACTTGACCGGCAACCTGTATCAGGTGGTAAGCGACGTGCTGCAACCGCCGGACAACACCATGAATACCAATGTTTCCCCTTCGGATCAGGTCAACTTCGTGGTCCACACCCACCTTCATGCGGATCACGTTGGGTGGAACCTGCGCTACTCGGGTGGCATGCCGGCTCCCAACTTTCGCCGGGCCAGGTACTGGATTCCCAAACCGGACTACGACTACTTCACCGAGCCGGAAAGGCTGGAGCAGACTCCCTACATTCAGCGGCAGATCATCCCCCTGCGCCGACTGCGATTACAGGAAATAATCGAAGGCCCCAAGGCGGTCACCGATGAAGTCTCAGTGCTGCCCGCTCCCGGACACACGCCGGGGCATCAGGTGGTTCTGATCGATTCCAATGGCCAGAAGGGCGCCGTGGTGGGAGACCTGCTGCACAGCATCGCCCAGGTGTCCGAGCCCACTTGGTGTGCCGGCGTCGATTACGATAAATCGCAGAGCGCGGCCAGCCGGGAAAAACTGCTGGACCAGGCGGAAAAAGAGGGTTGGATCCTGGCCGCCGGTCACTTCCCGCCGGGCAAGCAGGTAGGAAAGGTGGTGCGGGAGGGCGATAAGCGTCGCTGGCAGCCCCTATAATCATCGGCTAATCACCCGGGGCTGTTCAACCGGCGAACTAGGCCAAATCGGCAAGACTAATACTCTGGGAAAGCGTGGGGAACCTCTTATAATCCTGCCTGTAATCCTGAATGAGGTTTCCCACTATTTTGTTAGCCAACTGCATCTCCAGAAGCCCGGTTCCGGCGGGTTTGAGCCCGGCGGGCTTGATTGAGGATCGTCTCTAGTGGAGGCAGTGGCCGGAGTAGTTGTCGCCCTGCTGGGCGTTTTCCTGGGCCGGGCGCTTAATTTCAGCATCGACCGCCTGCCGCCGGCGCGGGAGGATTACGGGGGGCGCTGCTCGGGACGGCACCTTTTTCGGCCCGCCGAGCTGGCGCCGGTTTTGATGTATATCTGGTGGCACCGGAGCTGCAATTTGTGTCGCCAGAAGATTCCCCTGCGCGCCGCGGCGGTGGAGGGGATTACCGCCCTCGCCTGCGGTGGATTGGTCTTCTGGTACGGTCTTTCCCTGGCGTCATTGATCCTAATTTTCTATGCCGCTTTGTTTATCCACCTGGCCTTCGTCGACTTGGAGCATTCCCTTTTGCTTAACGTTGTGGTGCTGCCGGCCACTCCCGTGGCCCTGGCACTTTTCCCCTTCACTCCCCTGGCGCAAGACTGGGGGATTGTGGAAGCGTACCTGCGGGGATTGGCCGGCCTGGGCCTGGGCTTCGGCATGATGTTGGTCATATACCTGGTTACGCGCGGAGGGACCGGAGCCGGCGACGTAAAGCTGGCCGCCCTCCTTGGAGCGATGCTGGGCTTCCCCCAGATAGTAGCTGGGCTGGCCTTGGGCTATATCTTGGGAGGAATCGCGGCGGTGGTTCTCCTGGCTCTGCGGATAAAAAGCCGAAAGGATCCCATACCCTTCGGCCCGGCGCTGGTAATCGGTACCGCGCTGGTTGTCCTTGGCGGGGCCGGTGTCTATAGCTGGTATTTGAATTTGTTCCGTTTCGGCAATTAGGTTCTCGCCCTAGCTGCCGACAAGATTTGGAGCTTGGGGTATAATCCCTGAGGTATCTCCGGCACCGAGTTTCAGAGGGCCCAGCGGGTGCCCAAGCACTTCGTCAATCCATGAATTTGCATCACGGTTAGGGTGGGACAGAGTTAATGAGCAAGCTGCTGGACCTTTTAGATCGCATCAGGGAAGGAGCGCCGGCCCCCATCGGTTTTGGCGTAACCCGGCCAGAAAAGTTACCCGGCATGGCGTTAATCGGCCTGGTTTCCAAAGATTATGCCAAAGGAATGGCCGTGGTGGCCGAACAGGGATTGGATGCGGCCATGGTCGCTGGTGCTGATGGACCGGAAGGCGTAAAGCAAGCTGGAGAAGGCTTGAAGGACAAACCCTGGGGAGCTCGGGTTACATCCCTGAGCCAGGATGAGGCCCAAGCCTACCAGGATAATGGGTCGGACTTGCTGGTTTTCCCTCTGGAGGGTACTGCCGCCTCGGCCCTGGCCAACGAGGAGATAGCCCGCATCCTATGTATTGAGCCGAATATGGAGGACCGGGAACTGAGGGCTGTATCTTCCCTGCCTGTTGACTGTTTTCTCCTGCCCCTACCCCAGGCTGGAGACTCGTTGACCCTTTCCGACCTGGCTGCGGTGGGTTCCGTCAGCCGCCGCTCCGACAAGTATATCTTGTTGGAGGTATCGCGGCTGCCCAACGGAAAGGACCTGGAAGCGCTGAGGGACATTGGAGTTCATGGTCTGGTGGTGGATGTGGGCGCCGTGTCGGCGAAAAGCATAAAGGAGTTGAAAGCCGCCTTGATGGAAATGCCCAGGCAGACCTTCAAGCGAAAGGGCCGCACCCTGGCCATCTTGCCCGGATCTGCCTTCTCCCCGCCCTCGGAGCCGGAACCTCAGGAGGAGGAAGAAGAAGAGGAAGAAGGCTACGAGTAGCCTAAAATCGGGTTGGCTGGCTCCGCCTCCCGATTCAGGCGCCAAAAATGGGCTGAATCCGTGGCAAGCGGGTTAGCAGTCTTACCCGCTGACGAATGCTACTAGGCTCCTACCAACTTTTATGGACCGATCCGGCCAGCTTTTTCCGGTTGGCGGTTCTGGTCGTCTTTTCCCTGCTGCTGGCCATTACCGTCCACGAATTTAGCCACGCGCTGGTGGCCAACGGCCTTGGAGACACCACGGCGCGGCGTCTGGGCCGTCTTACACTGAATCCCATCAAACACCTGGACCCCAGCGGAAGCATCATGCTGCTGGTTGCCGGTTTCGGCTGGGGCAAGCCCGTGCCGGTCAATCAGGAACGGCTGTCCCAGGGCCCTCTGGGCGCAGCCATGGTCGCGGCCGCCGGACCATTGGCCAATCTGGTGGTCGCGTTTCTGCTGGCGGTGCCGATCAAGGCGGGCCTCCTGGGTTGGAGCAGCCCGTCCTTGAGCCGGGCCACTTACGTGATGAGCGGCGGCCTGCGGGAGGGGATATCCGACATCCTGGGCATAGTTATTTTCATGAACATCCTGCTAGCGGTCTTTAACCTGATTCCGCTGGCCCCACTGGACGGCTCCAAGGTGGTGAGGGGGTTGCTGTCTGGTCATTTGGCCACAGGTTATGCCCGGTGGGAGCGGTACGGCCCGCTGCTGCTGGTAGGGTTGATAGTGAGCGACTACTTTTTCGACACCGGTATTTTCTGGAGCGTGCTGGGACCAATTGTTGCCGGGCTGACCACCGCTGCCACCGGCTTTTAAGGGTTCGACCGGCCTTGTGTCCATCTGCGCCTGGGGCCGCTCTAAGAGGGTACTTAATTAGCTGCTTTCTACCCCTTAGTAAGGGGAAGATGGCTTAGCACGATTACTGAGTTCTGCACGAAAACCCCGCATCCTGCACGGAAACTTCTCTTGATGGTAATATTGCTTCCGTATGCTTACTCAGCCGCAAGCAGATGATCTTATTGCTATGGAAAAGGTGATTACGTCCTCTTTCACTTCGCTATTTACCGCTTTGCCTGCGCCTGGTGACTCCGTAACGTATCCACTAGTTGAAAAGGACGGCCGAGAGCCATTCCAACTTGATGTTAACAGAGGCCTTCGGATAGATAAGTGGACATTCCAGCTTAGGAATAGAAATATCACAATACTTGTGAGGCTGGATATTGGCGGGTATCCGCATCCTAACCCGGATAAAGCCCCAACAAGAGAACTCCACCCGTTTGAAGGAAGGCGGATTGAATGTCCGCACCTTCAACGTTACGTAGTTGGGTTTGAGGATAGATGGGCCATCCCCGCCCCTAGTGATTTGGTTCAGGATGATATGAACCAAACTTGGTATAAATTTCTCGATTATTGTAGAGTCACAGAGATGCCACCACTGCAAGGGGTTCTATGGTAAATTCCTTCGATTGCCGCCAACTTATTCTTGCCTACGGTGATTGGGTAAAGCAAAATATCGAAGTTTTCGATAAGGATGGGGTTTGTGTCATGACCACCCCATTCTTGGACAGGCATAGCGATTTCATCCAAGTGTTCGCCGAAAAGGACGGTGAAGGCTTGCTTCTTAGCGATGATGGACATACCTTGCGTGACCTAAGAATCTCTGGGGTAGAAATAACTACGGAGCGCAGAAACGAGGCGCTGCAATCTATACTAACTCTCCACGGGGTGCGTCGGATAGGGAATGAACTGCAAATCAACGCAACACTGGACACCTTTCCACAGCGGAAGCACCAATTAGTGCAGGCTATCCTAGCGGTTGGTGACTTGATTCATACCGCGCAGGAAACAGTCGTCCAATTTTTTAAAGAGGACGTTAGACTGTTTCTTAGTACGAATAACGTCAGGTTTCTTCCTGATATTAACATTACTGGGAAAAGCGGGCTTCCTTGGTCATTTGATTTTTCGATTCCTGCATCTACATCAAATCCAGAACGTTTTATCAGGACAATAAACGTCCCAACCAGAGAAAATATCATACCGTTGATGTTAGCTTGGGAAGATATCCGTGATGTTCGGCCGGAACGGTCTGCTATGTTTGCGGTATTGAATGACCAAGAAAGAAGAAATATTAGCGGCGAACTCCTTGAAGCTATGAATGTTTACTCAATTCAACCAATACTTTGGAGCGAAAAAGACGCCCGAATTAGCGAGTTGGCTAACTAGGCTTACTGCCCGCGCTCCCCAGATAACGGCGGGCGGTTAAACATTAAAGGCCACTCCCAACTGCCAGGGGGTGGCCTACGCGTTGGCTATTCCGCATCGATCCCGTAGGGATCTTGCGGCAGCCCGCATTTCCGGGTTGCCTTCCCAGATTGGAAGTTGCTGTTACCGGCGCAACTCCGGCCAGAATCGCTCTTCTTTCCAGGGATCGGCGCTATTGCTATAGCCGCGTTGCTCCCAGAACCCGGGGGAATCTTCCGCCATCAACTCGATCCCGTTGATCCACTTGGCGCTTTTCCAGGCGTAGCGACTGGGCACTATCAAGCGTAAGGGCCAGCCGTGGTCCCGGCCCAACTCCTCGCCGTTCTGGCGGTGGGCCAACAACCCTTCATCCAGGGCCACCTCCAGGGGAATATTGGTGGTGTAATTGCCGAAACAGTGAGCCATCACAAAGTTGGCCTGGGGCAGCGGCTTGGCCAGTCCGACCAAGCTGGCAAAAGTCACCCCTTCCCAGGTATTATCCAGGGAACTCCACTGGGTAACGCAGTGGAAGTCGGCGGTCATCCGGACCCACTCCAGCTTGGAGAATTGATCCCAGTTCAGTTCCACCTCCTGTTCCACCAGGCCAAACACCCTTATTTTCCAGCTCTTGAGGTCTACCTTTGGCGTTGAGCCATAGGTTAGCACCGGAAACTTCTTACTCAGAAATTGGCCGGGCGGCACGCGTTCTCCCTGGGCGGGAGCCGCTTTCACCTGGTCTGGCCTTTTCAACCCGAATTGGGGTTCCAATACTTCTACTCCTGGCTTGTTTGTCTGCCGTTTTATATCTTGCTTTTTACCTGGGGGAGCCTAGATCAGCCCGGTAAATGGTATTCCTCTGGAACATGG
>JADFQT010000092.1 GCA_022561675.1 Chloroflexota bacterium | reverse complement strand
GTGCCAAGGGAGTTGGGAATCAGCTGCGTAAGGCCAAAGACCCAGATGAGGTAGCCCAGCAGAAGCAAGGCGAAGACCTTGGCCACGGAATAGCCCCGGTCCGGCAGTCTGGAAAAAAGAGGGAAAGCCAGGAGGAAACCGAGAACTCCCAGAAATTCCAGGGTGATGAGCCAGACTAACGCATCAACCACGGGGCACGTCTAACGGGCGCAGCCGAATCAAGGCCCTGCCATCCCCTGGGCTACCGGCTGGCCCGCGGATTGGTTTGCCCGGAGGTAATCAGTTGCCCGGAAGCAATCATGGCCGGAATTAGTCATGGGAAGGGGGGCCAGCCGGGCTAGACGGTGGGCGCCAACAAGGAATCGACAAACACTTTAGCGTCAAAAGGGGCCAAATCGTCTAAAGATTCTCCGGTTCCGATGAACAGGATCGGCACCCCCAGCTCCTGCTTGATGGCCAGGACAATGCCGCCCCGCGCCGTGCCATCCATTTTGGCCAAAAAGATGCCGGTGAGACCCACCGCTTCCTTGAAGCCCCTAGCCTGGGCCAGTCCGTTAAGGCCAGTGGTGGCGTCCAGGGTCAGCAAAACCTGATGGGGTGCCGAGGGCTCCAGGCGCTGGATCACCCGGTGGACCTTCTTGAGCTCCTCCATCAGGTTGACTCGCGTGTGCAGCCGTCCGGCGGTATCCACAATCAGCACGTCGGCGCCCCTGGCCTGCGCCGCACGGAACGCGTCATAGGCCACCGCGCCGGGGTCTCCGCCGGGCTGGTGGCTAATAACATCTACGCCAACGCGTTCTCCCAGGATCTCCAACTGCTCCTCGGCGGCGGCCCGGAAGGTGTCGGCCGCGCCCAGCACCACTTTCTTGCCGGCTCGGGTGAAATGGTGGGCCAGCTTGGCGATGCTGGTGGTTTTACCGACACCGTTGACCCCGACCATGAGGATGACATAAGGACGGGTTTCATCGTCGGAATCCAGCCACAAATCGTCACTTTCTGGGTAATCCAGGTCCTTGGTCAAGGCCAGCTTCAGCCGCTCAAAGGCCAGCTCCGGGTCGGCGATGCGCTCTTCCTGAACTTGGGATTTCAGATCCTCGATTATCCTCATGGAGGATTCGACGCCCACATCGGAGGATATCAGGATTTCCTCCAACTCCTCCCACAGCGCGTCGTCCAGGCGGGAGGAGCGGAGTAGGCTCAATACCCGTCCAAACCAGCGATCCCGGCTGCGTTTAACGCCCTCTTCAGTCTGGCGTTTGTTCTCTTCCTGATTTCTCTTGAACACCCCAAACATTATCTATTCCTGAATCTCGCCCATCGCGAATCTAACCGGACACCAAGCCCTTAGAGCGAGTGTGAGAAGCCTTTTTTTCGTCATTGCGAGCGAAGCGAAGCAATCTAGCCCCTCTGGGATTGCTTCGTCGTCCCGATTACATCGGGACTTCTCCCAACGACAGTACATGAGCCCCTCAGCCGCCTCGGGCCGGAAACCGGACTAGCTAAGGTCGGCGTTTATAGTAACTCAAATGGGAGGTAAGGGTGAGGGACAAGAAATCCCTATTTGGCCGGATTATTCGGTGGCCAGACGGTCCAGCGCGTCTTGGGCCGCCGCGCGTTCGGCGTCGGACTTCTTCCCTCCCTGCCCGGCGCCCATTACATCCTGGTCGACCAGCACTTCAATGGTGAAGACGGGATTGTGGTCCGGGCCTTCCGTGGCCACCACCTGGTAGCGAGGGGATGGGCTTCCCTGGCTCTGAAAATACTCCTGAAGTCGAGACTTGGGATTTTCCGTGGTTATTCCCTCTCGGCAGAATTCATCCAACTGCTCGGCCATAATGTTGAGGATGAACCTTCGTGCCGCCTCGAAGCCCTGGTCCAGGTAGACGGCGGCAACCACCGCTTCGCAGGTAGCGGCCAGAATCGACTCCCGATGGCGGCCGCCGCTGGCTTCTTCGCCTTTGCCCAGCAGGATGAAGTCCCCCAGAGAGAGGGATTCGGCCACCCGAGACAAACTCTCCCCGCAAACCAGCGCGGCACGCCCCTTGGTCAGCTCTCCCTCGGTAAGTTGGGGAAGGCGCTGGTAAAGCTCTTGGGAAATCACCAGCTCCAGCACGGAGTCTCCCAGGAACTCCATCCGTTCGTAAGAGTCCAGGGAGACTCCCCCTTGCTCGTTAAGAAAGGAGCGGTGGGTCAAGGCCTGCCTTAACAGCTCCTGGGTTTTGAACTCCAGGCCCAGAGCTGCTTGCAATAGCTGGGTGGCCGACACCGAACTCTTAAATGACTCCGTGGGGCCAGGGAGGTTGAGGACGCTTGATTTCACCCAGGTACTTTAAATCGGCGCCCACCTTCATCAGACTGTCGAACATCTCGACCGCTTCCTCGGCGGGCGGGATAAACATCTTGATGAAAGCGGCGTGGCCGCTGGGGAAAACGTAGGTGGGAACCCCAAAGGCTCCATGCTCTTCCACCGCCCTGGTGTGGCTTTCGCCCAACTCTTTGAGCAATTCCGGGTCCATTAGATCCTCGCGAAATCTACCGGCATCGATGCCCGACACAGCCACCGCTTCGTCGATGACCGCCCGGTCGTTCAGGTCTTTCTTATCTTCGTGGCGGGCCTTCAGCAGGCTCATGAAAAAGGACTCGAAGGCTTCCTGCCCCTGCCGCTTGGCGGCCAATCCGGCGCGGTGGGCCAGCAGGGTATTATCGGTGCCGTCCAGGGCGCCCGGCTGCTCCCAAACCTTCCAGTCTTCCCCTTCCTTGCTGTTGACCTGGGTCAGCGAGAAGGGTTGCCAATCCACGACAAAATCGGTTCCGCTGGTTTCCTTAACCGTCGACAGCCACACGGCCGCGTTATAGACAAAGGGTCAACGGAAATCATAGTAGGTGGTAAACTTGGGGTCTGCCATTTCGCACCTCCAAACCTGTTTGTTGGCTGGCCAATTGGATTGTAGCATAGCCGAGTTGCCCGGCCAAGGACGGGTTGCCCTGAAGTAAACGCAATCCCGCCGGCGCTGGGGGACCACCCCGGTGGGTCAACCCGATGCAACTAGGGCCATGGAGCCAGGGCCGTCGGGCGGCCATGCTATACTACCGCCGGGAGGTTCGCCAGGAGGGACCGGGTACGCCCCAACAGCGGCACATAGACGACTTCGAAACGGCAATTGCGTCAAGCCTGGGTGGCGGCGGATTGGCCGTGTTCCAGACTCTGCGACGACTGGCCTTGAAAAATTCCTGGAGGGTTTATCTGGTAGGGGGACCGGTCCGGGACGTCCTTCTGGATGTGGCGATCAAAGACCTGGATTTTGGAGTGGAAGGAGACGCCCCGGTCTTGGCTCACCAGTTGGCTGAGAGTCTGGGGGGAAGGGTGGTAACCCACGCCAGGTTTATGACCGCTACGCTAATCATGCCGGATTTGCGGGTCGATCTGGTAACCGCTCGACGGGAGGTTTATCCCCGGCCGGGAGATCTACCCCGGGTATTTCCTGGCTCGGTTGCGGAAGACCTGTCCCGTCGGGATTTCTCGATTAACGCCCTGGCCCTACCCTTGTGGGAGATAGCGCCCCAGGTTTTGGACCCGGAAGGGGGCTTGGCCGACCTGGATGCCGGCGTAGTAAGGGTCCTCCACGAAAGAAGCTTCCGGGATGACCCGACGCGACTGCTTCGAGCGGCCCGCTACGAGCAGCGGCTGGGCTTTGAGTTGGAGGGGCAGACCCGCCGCTGGTTAGCCGATGCGGTGGCCAAAGGCCCGCGAAGTAAAGGCCTCCTGGGAAGGGTTTCCGGGGATAGGATCAGGCACGAGTTGGAGAGAATATTCGAAGAGAAGCAGCCTCTGCCCGCTCTCCGACGCGCCGCCCGGTTGGGAGTGCTGGCAGCCATCCACCCGGCGTGGCAAGAGGACATGCTTACGGCTGGGGCGTTAAGCGATGCCTTCCGGGAAAGTTTCAGGGATGGGGCGACAGACCATGATTCCCTGATGTACCTGGCCGGACTGGTCTATCATTTCTCCCCGGCACAGGGAGACACCCTCATTCGCCGGCTTAACATGCCCAGGGCCTGGTCGGAGGTGGTGCGGGATACCATCCACCTGAGGGGCATCGAGTCTCGCCTGGCGAAAGAGGCGTTGCCTCCGTCCCATACTTACAGCCTCTTGCAATCCCTTTCCCCTGCTGCCGTCAGAGCTGTTGCGAAAATCACCTCATCGCAGCGCGTGTCTGAGGCAATGAATCTGTTTCTCGACAGATTGAGCGGGATCACGCCGCGCCTCAGAGGCAGCGACTTGATCTCCCTGGGCGTGGCCGTCGGTCCGATGGTGAGCCAGATCCTGGAGCGGCTGCGGGACTGCAGGTTGGATGGCCAAGTTGACACTGGGGAGGACGAGCGCCGCTGGGTATTAGAGTATCTTCAAGCCGGGAAAGGGTCCGAAGATAATCCCGAAAAGGGGGATTGAGAAGAAGCCATTCATGGTTCGACCAGCTCACCCCGAACGGAGGAAATTTTTGGCACTGACCATTCGCCCTGAGCCTGTCGAAGGGCGATTACTGGGGTTTTGAAACTTTTAAGCCACCCTCAAAAGGGTGGCTGACCAACCTACCCGCGACCCACATTTGGAGGAAAATATATGCCGGAGATTAGGTGTCTATGAAAGCAGTGTACATCGAGGCCCACGGCGGGCCGGAGGTGCTGACCTATGGCGACCGCCCGGAGCCCCGGATTCAATCCGACCAACCCGACCAGGTAAAAATCCGCGTGCGAGCCACCTCGCTGAATCGGTTGGACCTTTATACCCGGGACGGTGGCAGAGGGCTGCGTCGGGAGTTCCCGCCGCCCCTGATTCTGGGAGGCGACTGCTCCGGTGACGTGGTTGAGGTGGGGGAATCGGTGGAGGACCTGGCCCCTGGAGAACGGGTGGTGGTTAATCCCCGGATTAGCTGCAACCGCTGCTCCGCCTGTGTCTCCGGAAGGGATGACCTGTGCGCCAGTTCCCAGTTTATGGGGAGCGCGATAGATGGGAGTTACGCCGAGTATGTATCGGTTCCGGCGGTCAACGTCTACCGCCTGGTACCGGAGGTAACCTACCAGCAGGCGGCCGCGGTCCCGACCACCTTTTTGCCGGTTTGGAACATGCTGGTCCGGCGGGCACAGCTCCGGCCGTGGGAGACGGTTCTGGTGTTGTCCGCTTCGGCCGGGGTGGGCACCGCCGCGATCCAGGTCGCCAAGCGAGTCCTGGGCGCCCGGGTGATCGCGACCACCAGCACGCCGGAAAAAGCGGCGCAGGCCCGGGAGTGGGGCGCCGATGAGGTGATCAACTACAAGCAAGAGGACATGGGCGAGCGGGTGAAAGCCCTGACCGGCGGGCAGGGGGTGGATGTGGTGGTGGACCACGTGGGTGCTGATTTCTTCAGCGCGGCATTCAACTCGCTACGTCCGGGAGGGAGGTACACCATCTGCGGCGCCACCACTGGCCTACGGGCGGAGCTGCATTTGGGACTGCTTTTCACCCGGCAAATAGAGGTGTACGGCGCCTTCATGGGGACCAAGCAAGACATGAGCCAGATAGTCGAGGTTTTAAATCGGGGCATGATCCGTCCCGCCATTCACCAGACCTTCGACCTGGAAAATGCGGCCCAGGCTCACCGCGCCATGGAGGAGACCAACTTCTTCGGCAAGCTGCTGCTGCTGCCTTAGAAACTGGTAATAAGCTGGGTTCTCCCCCTTAGCAAGGGGGAGTTAGAGGGGGTGATATGACCCCTCCTAACCTCCCCTTATTAAGGGGAGGGACATTGGACTCCTCTGGCATCCCCTAGCCAGCGGCTGATATTCGCGCCATCTGCCCGCGTGATCGAGAGCGCGAGGCCTGCCGCTTCTCCAACCTTCTTCCGTGGAAGAGATACTGCTGGGCATACCCGGCGTAACGGCCAAAGTGGCCGTGGGCCCACTCCAGCAGCACCCGGTCCGGCGGGGTTTTCTGGTCGGGAAAGTACCACTCGCCCAGGGCCCGCCTTACCCATACATCTATGGGGAAGGCCTCCAATTTCTCCAGAGAGAAGACGGCAACGCAGTCGGCTATTTTGGGGCCGATGCCAGGACAAGTCATCAGCTGCTCCTTGGCCTCCTGGTAGGGCATCCGGACCAGGCTGGGTAAGTCCAAATCCCCTTCCACCACCCGGCGGGTTGCCTGGTCCACGTAGGGTGCTCGAAAGCCCAGCCCCAGCCGCCTCAGCTCGCTCTCACCGGCTTCCACCAACTGGGCCGCAGTCGGGAAGGCGTGACGCACGTCGCCGTCCAGCTCCAGGGCATCGCCGAAGTTGTCGGACATCCTTTCCATCACCTGATGGATCCTGGGTATGTTGGAATTGGCGGAGCAAATAAAGGCAATGAGGCATTCCCAGGGCTCCAACCTCAGCAGTCTAAGGCCGGGGTAACGCCGCACCATGTCCGCCACCCGCTGGTCCCGTTCTAGCTCGGCGTACACGGCATGGATGTCGTCATCCATCCGAAAGTACCGGTAAAGCGCCGGCGCTTGAGCGGCCTCCGAACCAGGCCCGCACCGGAACTCTACGCGGCCATTATCATCTTGCCGGATCTTTATGAAGGTGCCACGAATCACCCCCGAGTACCAATCGCCCTCCCGGCGCCAGCGGTGGGCTTGCCCGCTTTCCAGGGTGGCGGCCAGGTCCAGGGGTTGGTCAATGTCCAGCAGCATCGCTCTCTCGTACCCACTGGGCTGCCAGAGTGCCCACGGTGGCCTGGGTGCAGGGCTGCAAAGTGCAGGGAGGAATGGACTTGAGGAAGGCCTGGCCGTAGGACCGCCCGGTAATGCGCTTGTCCAGCACCACCAAGGTGCCCTTGTCGCCCTTGTTGCGTATCAGGCGGCCGATGCCCTGGCGAAACCTGAGCACAGCCTGCGGCACCGAATATTGGTGGAAGGCGTCGGAATACTGCTCCGAGCGGGCCCTCACGATCGGGTCGGTTGGCACTTGAAAAGGCAACCGGGTCAAGACCAGCGCTTTCAGCACATCACCGGAAAGGTCCACTCCCTCCCAGAAGCTGCTGGTACCCAATAATACGCTTTTCGGGTTTTCGCTGAAGCGCCGCAGGAGCTGCTGGGGCGAGCCGTCGATGCTCTGGGCCAAAACCTGAATGCCTTCCGCCATCAGCGCGGGGCGGATTTGCTGGCTGACTCCCCGCAGGGCGGCGTAGGAGGTGAAGAGGGCCATTGTCCGCCCATTAAGGGACTTGCCCAGGTCGACTAAAACTCGGGACATCGCAGCGAGATAACCGTCGGCCGAAGGCGGGGGCATGTCCTCGGGTATCAGCAACAGGGCCGCCTTCTGGTAGTCGAAGGGTGAGCCGACCAAAAGCTGGTCGCTGTCCTCCGGTATCCCCAGGCGCTCCCGAAGGTAGTCAAAGTTTCCCTGGGTCGCCAGAGTGGCGCTGGTGAACACCACCGAGTCTTTACGGGACAGCAGCTCCTCCGAAATTTTGGTGCTGACCTCCAGGGGCGCTGAGTGAAAGACCAGTTCGCCCTTGCCCTGGGGCCGGGCTGTCCCCCGGTCTATCCAGTGAATGTCCCCGTCGCTTGGGGAACCCAGGATGGTGCTGAGTCTGCCCTTGAGCTGCTCCAGGTCGTCCTGGATGGTGGCGGCCTCCAGAGCCAGCGCTCCCTGGTCTTCAAGGGCGGGCAGGTCCGCGCTCTCCAGAAATCGAGACACCTGGGAAAGCCGCTGCGTTGCTTGAGTAAGTACCACGTCCACGTTTTCCCAAGCCAGCGCCAGGTCCTGCCAGCCTTTGTGGGAACGGAGCGCCGGAGTCAGCAGCAACTGGTCGTCGGATTTGGCTTCCGACACTTGTTCCACAAACCGTTCCCCGGCAGACCAGAGGCGGGCCCAGGCCTCCCTGAGCCGGGGAGGAATGGCCTCGGCCTCCGCGAGGAGCCTCTCTTGATGCTCCACATCCATCGACATCATCTTGTTGGTGAGCAGTGCCGCAATAAGGGCCTTCGCAGCACTGGCACCTTTATCGATACCGGTTCCGTACATGTCGCAGAGGAAAGCGTTAGGAGCGTTCATTTCTTTTTCTTGGGTCGGCGCTTCTTCACTTTCAAGTCTAACCCCTTGGGTAGCTGAACAGGGATCTCTACCGCTACTGGAGGTGGAGGAGATGAGGTCATCGTATTTGGGTCGGCGGTCGACTCTGCCTTCACGGGGATACGTATACTGATCTTCCCATCTTCATCAGACACGAGCTCGGGCTGTGGTTTGTTGTTGGCCATGTCCACCGCCGCCTTGACGTCCTCTTTCTTAGCAACGTTCTCCTCCATCTCATGAACTACGTGCTCTATGCGGAAGCCAAGCCACACAGCAGCTACGACGCCCAATAACATGGCTACTCCTAACCACCGGATGGTCTTGACCAACTCACGAAGCAGCTTGCTCACAGCCATGAGGTCAATGTTAGCCTGCTTCTGGTAAGCATTACTCTTCTTGATGTGACCGATGACGCTCTTCAGCATCGGAGCAAGCGGTTCGAACTCCTTTGGTATCTGGAATTCACCACTCAGATCCTCAACGATATCGATGTCGGGATCAGGTTGAGATGGGGGAATACTCTCCGGAGGATCGCTCTTTGTCTTCTTGCTCATCGGCTTCATCTAACGTCGGGGGAAATGAAATGGTCTTGCTCATCGTCTCCGCCAGATCGAGGTGGGTTGTCGACAAACACTCCTGCTTCTTCTCGGATTGAGCAGAAACCTCATCGAGTTGTTGACTGAGTGCCTCGAGCTCTTTCTCTCTATCTTCTAGCTTCCTGAGGTTCCTCTTGAAACGATCGTTCTCCTCTTGTGCTTGCTCAGTCGTACCCAATAGACGTTTGAGGAACAAGAAACCCATCACTAACCCCTAACTGGTACGGAACCCCTGCCACGAATCGCT
>JADFQT010000091.1 GCA_022561675.1 Chloroflexota bacterium | reverse complement strand
CTGGGAGGGTCGGAGACATCCATCTGTTCCTTCCGCTTCAAGTAGCCGACCACCGCATAGGTCAGGGGCGTAGCCAGGGCCTCATAGGCAACCTTGGCCCACCACTGGAAGAGAGCGAGGCGAAAGAGCGCTTCCACAGCTAGATCCCCGCCGAGGCCGAAGGCGATGAAGATGAACACGAAGGAATCCAGCCCCTGCCCGACGATGGTTGAGCCGATAGTCCGCATCCACAAAAACCGGCCCTGGGTTCGGAATTTGAGGAAGGCCAGCGTCGCAGAGTTGGATAATTCTCCGAACAGGTAGGCAACGAAGGAACCCAGCAGAATCCACGGCAGCTGCCCCAAAATGGCATTGTAGGCGTCCTGATTCTCCCAGAAAACCACTGGTGGAATTATTCCGCCGATCCACAGCAGCAGAGCCACCAGCAGATTACAGCCAAACCCCAGCCAAATCACTCCCCTGGCGATGCGAAAGCCATAGACTTCGGTCAGCACGTCTCCGATGATATAGCTGACCGGAAAGACGATCATCGCGGCGGGTAGGAACAGCAGGTCTCCACCCAGAAACTGGAAGGGCAGTGTCCCCAGGTGAATCAGTTTCACCGCCAGGATGTTGGAGGTGATCAGCACCGTGATAAAGAGGGCGACGACGACAATGAAAAGGCCCGAGAAGCGCATATTTTAACCCTGGGCCGACGAGTATTCTACGGATACCGCCGTGTGAATGCCGCCCCGGATTTTGTAGTCCAGGGTCACCTTCATGCTGCGGGGATGGCACAAAGCCGTCAGGTCCTTCAAAATGCGGTTGACCGCGTGCTCCTGCACTATACCCACGTCCCGGTAGGACAGCAGGTAATACTTTAAGGATTTCAGCTCGATGCAGCTGCGAGACGGCACGTAGGAGATCAAAAGGGTTCCGTAATCGGGCAGTCCGGTCCAGGGACACACCGCGGTAAACTCATCGGTGTCCACCGACACCTCCGACGCCTGCTCGGGATATTCATACTCGAAGGCCAACAGGCACTCGGTATCAATGGTTTCCTCGCCCTTGATCAACACCTGCCGGTCCAGGTCTTCGTATTGCTGCCTGAGCTCGGGTATGGTCGCCATTCGCATCCCTCCTGTGGGCTTCCCCACCAGCCCGCTAAACATGATAGGGGGACTGACCGGTTGGTGTCAAAACCTACCCGGCCTTCCCCATGGCACTTAGCTCCAAGTAAGACTCCGGCAACGATCCGCGCCGAGAGGCGGCTCCCTCCCCATCGTCTGAGGCCAATTGCCGGTGAAGGTGGTTTTTGCTACACTAGGCGCGTTCTCGAACGCCACTGAGTTACCTACCTAAGTTAACTTGCTAGAACAATAGAGGAGTTGCCATGATTTACGAAGTCCGCACCTACACTCTCAAGCCGGGGGGAGTACCCCAGTTTGAAAAGAATTTTGGCGAGGCTCTGCCTCATCGGGAAAAGTATTCCAAGCTGGGCGCCTTCTGGCACACCGACATCGGCCCTTTGAACCAGGTTATCCACGTGTGGCCCTATGAGAACCTTGGGGAGCGGGAGGAGATTCGCGCGGAGGCCGCTAAAGATCCTAACTGGCCGCCCAAGTCCGACGGACTAATCCTGAACATGGAGTCGGAGATTTTCACTCCCGCCGAGTTCATGCGCCCGCTGGGCGGGGATCAGGCCCTGGGCAACATCTATGAAATGCGGATCTACACCTACCAGCCCGGGACCATGGGCGAGGTGCTCAAGCGCTGGGCTGCCGCCATCCCCCACCGGGAGGAGTACTCTCCCCTGGCCGTCGGGATGTCCAGCGAGCTGGGCGGCTTGAATAAGTGGATGCACGTTTGGCCCTACAAGGACCTGGAGGACCGCAACAAGATTCGTGCCGAAGCTTCGGCCAACCCCAACTGGCCGCCGCCGACCCGGGAGTTTTTGGTCAGGCAGGAAAACAAGATTTGCGTCCCGGCATCCTTCTCGCCCATGCATTAGGCTCGCCCACGCATTTGGGCCGTCGATCAGGCGAGAATAATTCCTCCGGGTAGTTAAGTGGGGCCGGCGCGAAGCCCGCCCCACACGCTCTATTAACTTATTACTCTTGGCCGTTGCGCAGCCTTTGATCCACTAGAAGCTTCTCTCCATTAAGTTTCGGCAGGGCGTCCGTATTTCCGATTTGAAAAACAGGACTTTCTGCCGATGTGCACTCCCCTGCACCCATGAGACTATACGTACGCAACAGGAGGCCAACAAAAAAGCGCTGGAGATAAAGGAAAGGTCGGTCCGCTGCGTCACAATGACCGAGTCGTAGAAGTTGGGCATGGGTGGGGGATAACCTAGTAGATAATTCGTAATAAAAAACGGAGGCGAAGACATGGTAGCGACAAGCTCGCAGTTACTATCGGACGATCTTTTAAACCGGTGCATGGAGAGAGCTTCAGGCTACGATCAGAACAACAGCTTCTTTACGGAGGACTTCGAAGAGCTGAAAGGCGCCGGTTACTTGAACGCAGCGGTCCCCAAAGAACTGGGAGGGCTGGGTCTGAACCTGGCTGAGA
Source organism: Chloroflexota bacterium (assembly GCA_022561675.1). Classification (GTDB taxonomy): domain Bacteria; phylum Chloroflexota; class Dehalococcoidia; order Lucifugimonadales; family UBA3495; genus JADFQT01. Next base: position 6,415 of record JADFQT010000091.1, on the reverse strand, counting down.
TAGTCAAAGAGCAACGCCGACTGGCTTACCATGCCGGACCAACGGCGTTGGGCGTGCATATGCATTTTTACTGGACGGGTTTGGCCGCCGACATCTGGCGCTCCGGCGACAAGTCCCTGGAATGGATGCTGACCGAGACGGTAAACAACGGCGCTGTCTTTGCGGCGGGCCATGCTGAAACCGGCAACGATCTACCGCTGCTGCTGTCATCCACGAAAGCGGAGCGGGTCGAGGGCGGCTACCGCTTCACGGGTCGCAAGTCCTTCGGCAGCTTGACTCCGGTCTGGACCTATCTCGGCTTGCACGGCATGGACACCAGCGACCCCGATGCTCCCAAGATAGTCCATGCCTTCATGCCTCGCGGTACTGAGGGTTCCGCCACTGTCGATGTCTGGGATACCCTGGGTATGCGCGCCACCCAGAGCCAGGACACCGTGCTGGATGGCGCTTTTGTGCCCGACAAGTACATCGGCCGGGTGGTCTCGGCCGGCGCAGCGGGCATCGACCTTTTCGTGATTGGGATTTTCGCCTGGGCCCTGCTTGGTTTTGCCAACATCTACTATGGCATGGCGCAGCGCATGTTGGACCTGACTATCGAAAGCCTCAAGACCAAGACGGCGATCGCATTAACGCGGCCCATGATCTATCACCCAGAGGTCCAGCACGAGATCGCGGAAATGGTCATGGAGATGGAGGCCATTCAGCCTCACATCGAGAAAATCGCTCAGGACTGGTCCGAGGGTGTGGACCACGGCCCCGCCTGGGGTCTGAAAATAATCGCCGCCAAATACCGGGCCGTTAACGGCGCCTGGAGGGTCATAGACAAGTGCTTGGACTTGCAGGGCGGCTTCGCCATATTCAAGCAGGCCGGGGTGGAGCGCATCTGGCGCGACGCTCGACTGGGCTTGATTCACCCGGGCAACGCTGCGCTGTCCCACGAATTCGTGGGCAAGACGGCCCTAGGCATCAATCCGGATGAACAACCCCGCTGGGGATAGCTACCGACCGAGGGCCTACGGGCGGGGAATTTCTGCCCGCAGGAGCCCGCCAATAAATGGGACACCTCCACCTTGAAGCCCAAAGCACTCAGTGTGGTCCCACGGATGAAAGATGCAGTCGGATACTGACGCAGTAAAAGAGGCCAATCAGCGGTTCTACCAGGCCTTTGGGGCCCTGGATATCGGGGCAATGGACGAGGTCTGGGAGGATTCCCAGGCAGCCATGTGCATCCACCCCGGCTGGCAGCCCATCGTGGGCTGGGAACCAATTCGCGATAGCTGGCAGGGTATCTTCGACAACACCACCTTGATGCATTTCAACATCCAATACGTAAACGTGGCGGTGGCCGGCGACACCGGTTGGGTCACCTGCGTCGAAAACATCAGCAGTGTGCTTCAAGGGCGCGCCAGCAACTTTGGAGTGCTGGCCACCAACATCTTCGTCCGCGGTTCCGGCGGCTCTAGTGAATGGCGCATGATCGCCCACCACGCCTCGCCAAGTCTGACCTGAAAGCCCCTCAATCCTCCCTCCCCTTAGGCACCCCTCAGCCAGCGCCGACCCGCCTTATGCTGTCGGCAACCGCATCTGCTCACAAGAGGCCGCCCCCCTATAATTGCTATAATCATTCAAAGTTATTTGAAGCAGGGCAGACTCAAACGCCCCGGCCCAATCCTGCCGGCTAAAGAGGCACCCCTATAAGGAAGGAACCGCGCATGGCTTCAGACTCTCCTACCCTGACAAAGACGGAAAGAAACCTCTGGAACGCCATCGTCGGCGAGGCGATGGCCTACCTGAAATACAACGCTTACGCTCACAAGGCGCTGGAAGAAGGCTACCCGGAGGTTGCCCAGGTCTTCCAAGAAGTTGCCGGTGCCGAAACAATCCACGGCATGAACCATCTGCGGGTGGCCGGTGAGATTGGTCCCACGGCAGAGAACCTGCGCAACGTCACCGTGGGAGAGACCAAGGAATTCAGCTTCATGTACCCCAGGATGATACGGGACGCCCAGGATGAGGGCCGACAGGACGCGGCGGACTCCTTTGGGCTGGCGCTGGAGAGGGAAAGGCATCACCTGGAGGTTTTTACCCGAGCGTTGCAACAGCTGGAAGTGCGTCAGGCGGCGGCGCCCCAGGTCGCGCAGTCACCCACTTGGGTACCAGACGCACCTCCTCCCGCTACTCCGGCAGATACTCCAATGTCAGCTGCGGATGCCTCGATCCCTCCTGCCGACGGGATTCCCGGTCCCACGCTGGAGACCTACGTTGCAGCCACCCGGGAAGTGGACCGGGAGCGATTTCGGGTGGCCAATCTGGGCCGTCTGCGAGAGGTGGTCTTCGGCGCTCAGGACGGCATTCTTAGCACAGTGGCCCTGGTCACCGCAGTGGCAGTGGGTGTAGGCGCCGGGGGGACCTCGACTGTCCTGGTAGCCGGACTGGCGGCAGCCCTGGCAGGCATGATTTCCATGGCCACCGGAGCATACCTGGGTTCGCGGGCCGAGCAGGACGTACGGCGCTCCGAGATAGCTCGGGAGGCCCAGGAGCTGGAGGAAAACCCGGCCGAAGAGTTGGCCGAGCTGGTGGTGATCTTCCAGCGGGAGGGCAAGAGCTTTGAAGAGGCCCGGGCCCTGGCCGATGAGATCTCCCAGGACAAAGAGCTATGGCTCAACACCCTGGTGGAGAAGGAGTTGGGTATCAGCGCCGAGGACACGACCAATCCCATTAAAGACGGGCTGGTGATGGGCACATCGTTTGTCCTGGCGGCCGCGATTCCCATCATCCCCTATGTGTTCTTCGACGTGGGTCTGGCCATCGGGATATCCGTGGCCGGCGCCCTGACGGGGTTGTTCGTGCTGGGTATGGGTAAAGGACGGCTGGTGCAGCGATCTCCCGTGCTGCAGGGACTGGAGATTCTGGGTATCGGCGCGGTCACGGCCGGCCTGGGCTTCGCATTGGGGGAGATCATTCCCAGGCTGGTGGGTTGACGGCCTTAGGCCAGCCTTTCGCCCCGAAGATTCCTCTCGCCGGTTACCCTACCGCCAGCTACCCTACGCCCGCCAACAGTTCCCGCACGGCCACCAGGAAGTCGGCCGGGTTGTCCCCGGCCACCAGGTGCCCGGCCCGGTCCACCGTCACGGTGGTGCACTGGGGAATCACGGACTGCATCTTCCCCATGGTTTCCTCGGTGAAAATATCACTTTCGCTGCCCCGCACCACCAGGGTCGGACAGTCGATTTTGGCTACCGAGTCCCAAAGCTGGTCCGAAGTCGGGGTTGGCGAGCGCTGCCCCGGCGTGCGCATAATCTTATCGTATTTCCAGGTCCATTTACCGTCGGCACGCTGGCGGATACTGTACTTGAGGGATCCAAGGGTCTGCTCCCGGCTGCGGCCGGTATACTCCTCCACCCGGCTGGCGAACTCTTCAAAGGAATCCAACTCGTCGGGTAGCTCCTTGAAGCGCTGAATTCTATTCCTGCCTCGGGCTGCCGACTCGGGGCCGGTATCGACAATAACCAGGGAGTGCAGCGTGTCCTGATGTCGCGAGGCCCACACGTAGCTGTTTCTGCCGCCCATGGAGTGGCCGATGAGGTGAAACCTCTGGGGCAGAACGGCGCGGACAAACCCGTCGATGTCCTCTTGCTGCGCCTCCAGGGAATAATCGCCTGCGGGCGCCCAGTCGCTGTCGCCATGCCCGCGCTGGTCCAAGGCTATCACATGGTAGTGCTCCGACAGGGGTAGGCTGACGAAATCCCAACTATGCGCCTGCTGGGAGTTTCCATGCAGCATCAAAATCGTCGGGTCGCTCGGGTTTCCCCACTCCAAATAGTGCAGGTTCAATCCATTGACCTGGACGAACTTATCCAGGGGCTCATTTTCCAGTGTGAAGGGCACGCCCTTCTGGCGCGCTGCCTCATACAGCGACAAACCCAAGGAGTGAGATGCCATAGCTTAACCTCCCAAAGGTTTCTGGCGCTCAAGGTGTTTTGAGGGGCGAACTAAAAGGGCGCACTACCGGCGCCATTTGGCAGCTGGGCCTAGCTGAACAATCCACTTTATGATAACGCCGCTGTCAAGGCGAATTCAGCGCTCGGCAGGTTGGGAACGGGCCAAAAATTTACGGAATGTGACTGGGTTGAGGCGAACCGGAAATTCAGGTAGGTTCCTTTTCCTACAGGCGGATGCTATCATTAGACAGCTATAAAAGTCGTGCCTGAAAGGGCGTCCGCCCCAAGGTTTCACGAGGAGTGCTGCTTCCATGACCACCCAGGCGATAAAACTGGCCCTGGATCCAAGAGACATCTTGGGGAAGAAAGTCAAGCAATTAAGGAAGACCGGCACCATACCGGTCCACCTTTACGGACCGGGCCTGGAATCTCGCCCGCTCCAGTGCGACCAGTCCTTACTAATCCGCGCTCTATCCCAGGCCGGCGGTACCACGCCAATAAGCATTACCGTGCCGGGGGAAAGCGGCGAGCAGTTGACCTTTGCTCGAGAAATCCAGTGGGACCCCGTCAGGGGAAATATACTGCACGTAGACTTCCTGGCGGTGCAGGCCAACCAACCGGTTTCGGCCCAGGTGCCCATTTCCCTGGTGGGAGATTCCCCTGGAGCTCGCGAAGCCGGCGGTACGGTGGTTCAACAGCTAAGGGAAGTGACCGTGGAAGCCCTACCCCTGGAAATCCCCAGCACGATTGAGGTGGACGTGTCCCGACTGACCGACCCCAACGGGACTATTCGGGCCGGCGAACTGGAACTGGGGGCTAATGTCACTCTGGTGACCGACTCGGAAGAAGTAGTGGCCCGCATCGAAGTCCTTCGAGTCGTGGAAGAGGGAGTGGAGGAGGGCGTCTCTCCGGGAACTGGAGAGCCGGCTGCTCCAGAAACCAGCGAAGAGGACTCTTCGGAATAAGCCGGTAGGGTTGCAGCCCAGTCTTGGCGCCTTATTGTTCTGGTCGGCGGGCCGCTGCGGCTCATTCCCTTAGAGTGGGTGTAAAAAGTTTCAACGCCCCAGTGATCGCCCTTCGACAAGCTCAGGGCGAACGCTTCTGTTCGTATTGAGCTGGCCGGACCATGAACGGCCGATTCTCACACATCCTCTTGGACCTGGACGCCGCGCCGGGGCTTGCTTCTTCCATCAAACCGATCCAACATTAATCCTAGCCAATCCCACTGCTCATCTGGAGGCAGGACATGAATCTGGTATATATGGGCGAGTCGGGCAACACCGGCAACAGCGTTAACGACCCCAATCAGTTTCACCATGTTCATGTCGGCCTTATAGTGCATGAGAACCAGTGCATTTCTATGAATGGCGAATTTAACGCCCTGTACCGGAGGCACCTGGGTCACCCCCCTGGTGAGGCGGGGACACCCCGGGAATTGAGACCCGCCGACATCTATCAAGGTCGTGGATTCTTCAACTCCTGGTCTCCGGACAAACGCGGGGAGCTGATCATGGACTGCCTGGACCTTCTTATCCGCCGGGAGATCCCAGCCATAATCACCTACATCGACAAGCGGGAGTACGTCAAATTCCGCGCCACCGATGACAGTCCGTACGCGCACTGGAGCAGTCCTTCGGAATTTGCCATCAGCAAGTTCCTCTTCGCCCTGAACCTGGTGGTGGATGAGATGAGCGTCGCCGACATGTCGCCGGATGACATGATGACCTCACCCTGGCAGGTTAAGGACTACACGCTGATAGTGGCCGGCCAGGGAAAGTCGGTGGAGCCCCAGTTTATGAGCCAGTTTCTCAAATCGGAAGAGGAGATACCGTCGCCGTCGGTCTTGGAGAACTTCTGCTACGTGGAAGCCGAGTACTCCGTATGCACCCAGCTGGCCAATATGTGCGCTTACTTCGCCCGGCGCTGGATCCAGAACCCCAATGCCACCCACACCTACTACGAGGCCTTGCAAGAGGGAAGGGTCATTCAAGTTGTCTACCCGGTCCAGTTTTACTGATTGCCCCAATTCCTCTTTCGACTAACCCGGACCGGGACAAACCTGGACCGGACCCCGCCGGTTGGTGGCTAGCCGAACCGGACCAGCCGGCGCAGCCAGGAGCTGAGCAGGTCTACCCCCAGCACCAACAATAGATACCACAGCAGAATCAGCGTAACCTCCGTGTAGTTGAAGAAGCTCAGGCTCAACCGGAATTCCCGGCCCAAGCCTGACGCGCTGACAAATCCAACCACCACCGTGGTGCGAATCACCACCTCCCAACGATAAAGCAGGTAGGTGATTAACTGAGGCATAGCCTGCGGCAGAATCCCGTAAGCCAGGGTTTCCAGGTTGCTGGCCCCTGCCGCCCGCAGGGCCCGGGCTTGATTGGGTTCCAGATTTTCCACAACCTCGGAAGACAGGCGGCCCACCACCCCGAAATTGTGCAGTCCCAGCGCGATCGCCCCCGCCCGCACAC
>JADFQT010000090.1 GCA_022561675.1 Chloroflexota bacterium | reverse complement strand
TGGGGATGGGTTGCCCTGGTTATAGTTATCGCTTTGACCCTCGTAATCGCAGCTCCTACCCTGGCCCGATTTTTCGGTGCATAAAACCCAAGGAGGGGAGCAATCCTGTGGAGAGGGCCTTTACCAGAGAAGCCCTAACAAGGCCTGTGGAGATCACCTAGATTTGCCGGCAGTTGCCAGGCTGGTCCCCAGGGTGGTCCAAGGATGGGAGAGTTAGGTGGCTAAGGTCTGGTGGGTAGGCCCCGAGGACCAGGAGGTGATATATCCCTCCCAACCTCCCATTCGTAAGAGGAGAAGCTATTCCCACAGGTTCCAAGAGCCGGGATGAACCAACCCTGGGCTACTGCAACGACAGCATTCGCTCCAGGGCAATCAGGGAATCCCGACGAATATCCTCGGGCACCGTTATCTGGTTAATGACCTGCCCCTGAAGCAGCCCATCCAGCACCCACAACAGGTAGGCCGGATGTATGCGGTACATGGTCGAGCAGGGACAGCTAACCGGATCTAGGCAAAAGACCGTTTTGTCCGGGTTGTTGAGGGCCAACCGGTTGACCAGGCTGATCTCGGTGCCCACGGCCCACTGGCTTCCCGCCGGAGCCTCGTTGATGGTCTTACGAATCAGCTCGGTGGAGCCGTTCATGTCCGCCGCTTCTACCGTCTCCCTGGTGCACTCGGGGTGGACCAGTACCGTAACTTCGGGGAAACGCTCCCGGGCGGCCTGAATCTGCTTTACGGTAAATCTGGTGTGGACGGCGCAGTGGCCCTGCCACAACACCAATTTCGAGCTTCGCAGTTGCTCAACGGTATTGCCGCCCAGTCGCTTAAAGGGATTCCAGACGACCATTTGCTCGGGGTCGATACCGAGCTTGATGCCGGTGTTGCGTCCCAAATGCTGGTCTGGTAGGAACAGCACCCGCTCAGCGCTCTGGAAAGCCCACTCCAGGACCGCCGCGGCGTTGGAGGAGGTGCATACCGCGCCACCGGTGCGGCCGCAGAGGGCTTTGATTCCCGCAATGGAGTTCATGTAAGTGACCGGCAGGATGCCGCCGTGGTCTCCCAGCACCTCCTGCAAATCCTCCCAGCTGTCTTCCACGTCGTCCATCGGCGCCATGTCCGCCATGGAGCAGCCGGCGGTGATGTTGGGCAGGATCACCTTCTGGTGGGGGGCGCATAAGATGCCGGCGGTTTCCGCCATGAAATGGACCCCGCAGAACACTATGAAGTCGGCTTCGGGTCTTTCCGCCGCCTGCTTCGAAAGAAGGAAGGAGTCGCCCTGGAAGTCGGCATATTTGATTATCTCTTCCCGCTGGTAGTGGTGGCCCAGAATAGTAACCGTGGAGCCCAATTTCTGCCGGGCCGAATTTATCCGTTGGTCCAACTCCTGGGCCGAATAATGCAGGTATTCGTTGGGTATCTTCTGCCAGCGGATGTTGACCGCGAACTCTTCTGCCAGGGACTTGGCGGGCAGCTCGTCCTCGGGTTTACAGAAGGCCGCGTGCTCGACCTCCGTTATGGGGATAGTGGCTTGGCGAGTCGTGGTTGCCATATTTACCGCCTCAATGCCTCTGCTGTGACTGGAGAGGGTGTCGTTCGCTGATCCGTATTGCCGGCAGCCACCGACCCCTGTAGTGACCAGGGGCTAGCCTTTTCGACGAGAACGTCCACCAGGGAGCCCATACCGGCACCGGAATCTGGGAAAAACACCAGTTTATCACTTCGGGTTCGCCCCTGCCATTTGCCCTTCTTGCGACCCTCTATCAGGACTTCTACCTGCTGGCCGACCAAGGTTTCATTTTTCTCTCTCAGGATGTTTTCCTGAACCAGGTCCAGCTCTTTCAAGCGTCTCGCCTTCTCTTCCTGAGAAACGTCGTCATCCATGGTCCGAAAGGCGATGGTTTCCGGTCTCTGGGAGTAGGCGGCGGTATGGACCTTATCGAAGCGCAGCTCGGATATCAGCTCCAGGGACCGCTGGTACTGCGCTTCGGTCTCGCCGGGGAATCCGACAATCACGTCGGTGCTGAGGGACACGCCGGGTATCGTCTCCCGAATCTGGTGGATCAACTCTCGATATTGGCCCTGGGTATAAGGGCGCCGCATGCGCTCCAGGACCTGGTCGTCGCCGGCCTGCACCGGTAGGTTGATGTGCTCGCAAACCTTGGGCAGGTCCGCCACAGCCTGGATTATTCTTTGGCTCATGTACGACGGGTGGGAGGTCAAAAAGCGGATCCGCTCCAGGCCCTTGATGTCATTTAGCAGGGCAAGCAGGTCGGCCAGGTCGGGTTGTTCCGGCAGATCATGTCCGTAGGCGTCTACAGTTTGACCGAGGACGGTAACTTCCTTGACGCCCCGCCGGACCAGCAGCTCCACTTCCTGGACTACTTCTCCCAGCGGCCGGCTGACCTGGCGGCCTCTCCGGTAAGGAATAATGCAGAAGCTGCACATCAGGTCGCAGCCGTGAATGATTGGGACGTAGCAGGTAACGTCGGGGTGGGTGGCGGCCAGCGAGCCGACACATCCTTCCCAGTCCACTCCCAAGCGCTGCCCCACCAGGTCCAGGAGCGGACCGTACTGCTGGGGACGCATGAAAACGTCGACGTAGGGGAACTGCTTGGCCAGATCGTCGGTTTTGGCGCCGACCTTGCATCCCATCAGCGCCAGAACCCGGTCCGGCCGATTGGTCTTCAAGGGCTTCATCGAGGTGAGATTGCCGACAACCTTGTCTTCGGCGCTCTGCCGGACCACGCAAGAATTAAGCACGATCACGTCGGCGTCGTGGGGGCGGTCTACCGAATGCAGGCCCAACTGCTCCAAAGCCGACGCCAATCGTTGGGAGTCGGCCTGGTTCATTTGGCAGCCTATGGTCCAGATGTGGTAGCTATCCATAAACTCAACTAGTGATCTATGCGGCGGAGGGAATGGGATTCGAACCCATGATCCCGATTTCTCAGGATAAGCGCTTAGCAGGCGCCCGCACTAGACCACTATGCGATCCCTCCGGCACTAGTCTTCAATATATCAGATTGGCAACCCGGCTACAATAAGGATACCCCTACCCCAGGGTCTTTCGATTATCTAATACATGCTGCCACCAAAGCCAGGGCTTCCGATGGGTGCGCGGCATGGCCAGAATCAGATCAACCTGATGCCTGTTTCCAGTCATATTTATCGTTGGTATCCCGAAACCCTATTATTCGCTTACTTAAGACGCCATGCAACCATATCCTGCCTTAGTATTGACAGGCATCGTAGATTGTCCTATCATACTGTGCTGGAAAAGTTACAATATAGTCGGAGCGTTGCAGTAATGGATGAATTGGACCGGAAAATAATTGCGCTGTTACAAATCGATGGCCGGGCGTCAAATGCGAAAATCGCCCGAGAAGTAGGAGTCAGTGAGGGTACGGTGCGGCGCCGGCTCCGCAGGCTGATTCAAGACGACGTCATCAAGGTGATAGCCGTGCCCAATTTGGAAAAGTTGGGGTACGGAACTACCGCCTTGATCGGGCTGCAAACCGGACCGGGCCGTTCCGATGCCGTGGGCGACGCCATCGCCAAGATGGAGGAATCCCATTACGTGGCGGTGACTACCGGAGCCTACGACGTATTTGTTTGGGCGGGGTTGGAATCTGCCGAAAGCTTGGGGGATTTCCTACGAACCAAAATTGGCCATATCGACGGAGTGCAGCGAACGGAGACCTTCGTCAACCTTTCCATCAAGAAGCGGACCTACGGCCTGGTGCTATAACTGGCATGGGCAAGAAGCGGACCTACGGCCTGGTGCTATAGCCCGCGCGGTCTGTATTTGCTAGAACCGACTTGTGCCGGGCCCTGGGTGTAATGGACGGTGCAATCGCATCTCAAGCAAGAATAGGCAGCTGACCTAATTGTGAGCACAGCCCGTTCGTGGTGAGCCCGTCGAACCATGAGCGGGCGAATTTTGTTTGTCCTTTGAGAGCCTCAGCACCAACTGGAGTCGCTGGCCTTGTGCCATATGCCATCGCGCTGGGGACCAAGATGCGGTTGGCCAGGTATGGCTTTCGATATTGATGCCCCTTGGCTTACGTATGGATGGGCGAGCGACCTTCGGACCCGTTGAGGGCAGATTATGAGTGACTACAGCGACTACCAACATATTTTGGTGGAGAGGCGCGACGGCATTGCCGTGTTGACCATGAACCGGCCCGAGGTGTTGAACGCCACCAACTTCCGGCTGCACAATGAGCTAAGCCGGATCTGGCTGGACCTGGGGGCCGACCCGGAGGTACGAGTCGCGGTCATCACCGGATCCGGCAGCGCCTTTTCCGCCGGCGGCGATTTCGAAATGATCGAGCAGGCCATGGGCAATCCGGAGGTGATCGCCAGCAACACCCAGGAAGCCAGCGACATCGTCTACAATCTCCTTAACCTGGATAAGCCGGTGATATCCGCTATCAACGGCGTGGCGGTGGGTGCTGGGCTGGCCGTGGCCTTGCTGGCCGACATTTCCATAGCCGCGGAAAACGCCCGGATCACCGACGGTCATATTCGCCTGGGCGTGGCTGCCGGAGACCACGCCGCCATCATCTGGCCACTGCTCTGCGGCATGGCCAAAGCCAAGTATTACCTGCTGACCTGCGATTTTCTGGACGGTAAAGAGGCGGAACGTATCGGCCTGGTCAGCCTGGCGGTTCCGGCTGAAGAGCTGATGCCCAGAGCCATGGAGGTAGCGGAGAAACTGGCCAGCGGGCCTCAACAGGCTATTCGGTGGACCAAGCGCGCGCTGAACCAGTGGCTGCGCCAGGCCGGGCATACCGCTTTTGACTACTCCCTCCTGGCAGAAGCCCTGGGCTTCTTCGGCGAGGATGTTCGAGAAGGCTTGCAGGCGGTCAAGGAAAAGCGAACCCCAAACTTTCCTTCGGCCCGTTAAAAGCCAGCGGCAGGCTTAGCGGCCCCTGTTTATTTAAAGACCGAGGGCCAAAGGTTCGTGCGAGCAGCACACCTGGCTAATGGCCTCGGCGCTCCTCGACTAGGTCAGAAAGCCTTCCAGCTATAATATTAGCAAACCTGCTACACTAGCAGTCTACTATGGGTGGAAGATATGGCAGGTTCGGAGCAGATTGAAGAGCCGGCAGACTCGTAGCAGATTGAAGAGCTGGCAGATTCGCACACAAGGAGGGGTTATGGCTGACAAAAAGGGAACCGGCCTGATGATGGTCTGGATGGATGTACCTGCCGATAAAGAGGAAGAGTTCAACCAATGGTACAACGAAGAGCATCTTCCGGAGTTGCTGGCTATTCCCGGGGTGCTCAACGCGGCCCGTTATGAGGCGGTGAGCAGCGGGCCCAAGCACCTGGCTTGTTACGAGCTGGAAAGTCCGGCGGTGGTGGAGACTGAGGCCTTCACCAGCCGGAAGCCTACCGAGTGGGCCCAGCGGATCGGCCCCCGGGTAATCGCCACCAACCTGATCAACAATGTTTACCAGATGATCTACCCCAAAGAGTTAAATCCGGCCATAGCCTCCGCCGACATGGCCCCCGCCCTTCAGATCGGCCGCATGGACATCGCTCCGGAAAACTCGGAGGAGTGGAACAAGTGGTACAGCGGCGTATACGTGCCCAACTACGAAAAGGTCCCCGGTTGCATCCGCGGGCGCCGCTGGAACGCGGTTCGTGGGGAGCCCAGCTACGCCGTGGTCTATGAGTTTGAGCATGAGAAGGTCTCCGAAACCGCGGAATGGCTGGCCCAGCGGGATATTAACCCCGACAACCCCAAGATGCGGGATTTGATGACCCACGCTGCCGGTTCTCCCGGAATCTGGAAGAAGACCTTCCAGCTTTAGGTCCGGCCAGATTTGATAAACTAGTCGACGGGAAACCCCCGCTGGGAAACTCCCATGATGACGAACCCAATCTGGTGCGGGGCCGCGCCGCGAAAATTAACTGGTAATCCACGCCCGGCTTCCTAGCCGAGGGGTTAAAGAGCTTCTTTGGTTGAACCGCAGCGGCTCCTAGTAGGCTCCAGCCATGCTCACCAGCACGGCGAACGGGAACTGTATGGTCACGCCACCCGTTCCGCCACCCGGCGGACCCTGGTCATCGCCCTGGTGCTAACCCTGGGGTACATGATTGCCGAGGTCATCGGGGGGTTGGTATCCGGCAGCCTGGCCTTGCTGGCCGATGCGGGACACATGCTTACCGACGGCGCGGCCCTTACCCTGGCGCTGCTGGCGATCTGGGTAGCGGGCCGGCCCGCGTCCATCAAGCGGACCTTTGGTTTTCAGCGCGTCGAGGTTTTGGCGGCGCTGATTAACGCGCTGGGACTCTGGCTGATAGTGACCTGGATTCTGATCGAAGCCTACCGGCGTTTCATGGATCCACCGGAGGTCCAGGCTCCCGTTGTATTGGCGGTGGGGGCTGGGGGACTGATCATAAATATACTGATCGCCCTGGTCCTCCGGCGGCACGCCCACGAAAGCTTGAATATCCAGGGCGCGCTGTTCCACGTCATGGGAGATCTTTTAGGCTCAGTGGCGGTGGTGGCCGGGGGAGTGCTAATTCTGGCCTTCGGCTGGTTCTTGGTGGACCCTATATTTAGCGTGGTAATCGCGCTCTTAATCCTGGTCAGCTCCGGCCGGCTGCTGTGGAAGGTTTCCCATGTCCTGATGGAGGGAACTCCCGCTCATCTGGACCTGCACCGTCTATGCCGGCGACTGGAGCAGGTGGACGGGGTGACGGGAGTGCATGATATCCACGCCTGGTCCATAACCACCGGATACGAGGCTTTCAGCGCCCACGTAACCCACGTTACCTCCGAGCCCAACCTGAACCCGCAGCAGATATTACAGCAACTCCGGGAGATAGCAGCCCAGGAATTCGGGATTTCTCACGTGACAATCCAGCTGGAGGAGTCTCCGGACCAATGTCCGGAAGACCACCATATCGAACATCCGCAGGAGCTACTGAATAGCGCTGTGGGTGAGCCAGTTGAAGGCTAGAATTTACCCATTGCGATCGAATGCCCATACTGAGTACTTATACTGGGAAAATGAAGCCCTGATGCCATGAGCTCGAACATGCCTGCACCTTTTCCCCTGAGGAACCGGCTAAAGATACGGCTGAAGAATCGGGCCGCTCTGGGCGTGCTTAGCCTCCTATCTGTCCTGCTGTCTGTCTTCTTGTGGGGGTTGCCAGGTGTCGCGTTGGCCCAGGAGGACAGGTCTCGGGAATTCCAGGTTCAGGCGGGCGCGTATCGTATTACCGTAATCGCCGACCCCTCTCGCCTTTCTCTGGGCACGGTGCTCTATACCATAAAGGTGGTGAACTCGGAAAGTGATGAGCCGGTATCCGACGCCCGGGTAACCATAAATTCCAGGAGTGACGTGGAGGACACCGCGGGCTGGGCCGTGGCTTTGCATCGGCCGTCCAATCCCGGCACCTATGAAGCGACGGTACAGTTGGATGCCGTCGGCATCTGGCACAGCAGTGTGGAAGTCTTCAGCTCCCTGGGACGGGTTGAAGTGGAAGTTCCCCCACTAACCATTCCTGAGCCGCGGCAAACCAGGTCCGGAAGTCTGGTCTTCCTCGGGGTATTCCTGGCCATATTGTTGGGTGTGTCCTACCTGGTTTGGAGCAGCCGAAAGGCCATCAAAGCCCGCGAAGCGGCCAGTGAGAATTAAAGTCTGGCCGGTGGCTATTTCAGTCTTGGTGGGGCTGCCCCTCTGGTTATTCAGGGCGCCGGTGGTCCTCGCTCATGGCGGAATCGAGCCCGGCGAGAGCCTCCTTACCGCCTGGAACAGCAACCCCTTGCCAAGCCTGGGACTCTTCCTGGCTGCCTATCTTTATGTCAACGGTTTGAACCGGTGGGAGCGCCCCAGCCACCCAGTAAGCAGGTGGCAGCGGGTCTCCTTCTTCGCCGGCTTGGCGGTGATTTTCCTGGCGCTGCAATCGCCCATCGACCCTCTGGCGACGCACCAATTCTCGGTTCATCAGGCGCAGCATCTGCTGCTGAGGATGATCGGTCCCCTGCTTGTGCTAACCGGGGCCCCGCTCACGCCCATGCTAAGGGGTTTGCCCCTCTGGGCGCTGCAAGGGCTGGTCAAGCCCCTGGTCGGTAGTCCGCTGGGCCGAAAAATCTACGACATCATAACCAACCCGGTGCTGACCACCCTGGTTTTCCTGGCCACCCTATATCTTTGGCAGGAGCCCAGGCTCCACGATCTGGCGGTGCGTGACGAATGGGTCCACGCGGGGATGCATGCCACCATGCTCATCTCCGGATTTCTCTTCTGGTGGCTGGTGGTGGACCCCAAGCCGCATCGATCTCGCCTTCACTACGGCCTGCGAGTGCTTTATCTGGGGCTGATAGTCATCCCCAACACCGTTCTAGGTGCCGCCATCACCTTCAACGGCGGGCTGATTTACGAAGCTTACCGGGATTTTCCCCAACCCTATGGCATCTCTCCCCTGGTTGACCAGCAGCTGGGGGGATTATTCCTCTGGGTAGTCGGGGACATGATGAGCATCCTGATTGCCGGACTGGTTATGGCTATGTGGTACCGGAAAGAGCAGGAACAGGATCAGATCGACGCCGCCTCTCCGTGATGCATAAATCCGATCCTGAATGCCCGACGAACCGGCTTCGGCCGGGGCTTCCTTGACCGACGCTCGGCGGCGACCTAGGATATAGCTGATCAAACCGCCAAAATAGCTCGTTTCGCACTAAATAAGTTTTCAGGAGGCCTCCCGGTGGTTTCGTCCCAAGCCCGTCCGGAAGTGAAAATTGACTGGTTCATCCCCATAGACGGCGACGGCGCCCACGCTGGAACCCGGCAGGCGGAGCGACCTCCCACCTTTGATTATCTGAGCCAGGTGGCGCAAACCGCGGAAGAACTGGGATTTTACTCGCTACTGATTCCCACCCGGTTCGCCAACGGCTTGTTCGCAGAAGACCAACCCCTGGCCGAGACCTGGACCACGGCCACTGCTCTCGCCGCGGTGACCCAGCGCACTC
>JADFQT010000089.1 GCA_022561675.1 Chloroflexota bacterium | reverse complement strand
AGCCCCTGCTGGAAAACATCCTTAACTACTTCCGGGCCCTGCGAGACAACCGGGTAATACTCAGCCTGGTGATTTCCACCGCAGTGACGGAGACCTTCGGATTTTCCCACCAGGTAATGTTGCCCATATTGGCCTTGGATGTGCTGAAAGTCGGCCCGATGGGGCTGGCCGTTCTAAATGCCGCGCGACCGGCCGGCGGCGCCATCGGTGTCATTGCCCTGGCGGCTTTGGGGGCAGTCCCGCGCCGGGGGATGCTGCTCCTGGGGATACTGACCCTGTTCGGGATCGGGCAAATCCTCCTTGGTCAGGCCTGGAACCTCTGGATGGCCCTGCTTTTCGTCATCATGACCAACATGATGGCTACCGCTTCCGACGTGCTCCACCAGAGCTTGCTGCAGCTCAGCGTGCCGAACCAGCAGCGGGGCCGGGCCATGGGTTCTTGGGTCGTGGGCACAGGCTTTGCACCCTGGGGGCAACTACAAATTGGTTATATATCCGGTATCACCGGCTCCCGCGTCGCCCTCCTGATCAACGGAAGCGCCCTGGTTATCGTAGCGGTGGTCATGGGGTTGGTGTTGCCCAGGCTGCGGAGGCTTTAGCCGGGTATTGAATCCTGCCGGGCCCGGCCGGCGTAATTAATAAAAGGCGAAAAGTATAAAAAAGGCTGGACCCCCTTATTTTAGTAACTATCTCAAAAGGTCACCCCGAGCCCTTCGAAATGACAAGAGCTGTTTTGAAATAGATTCGTAGCACCCAGCGTGGACCCCTGGAACAGTGGAAATTGTCTTCTTCCTCGGACACATTTCCCCGGCGGCTGTGTGGATTTGGGCAGTAGCAACCCCGCTCTTAGCTTGTAATGGTTTTGCGACTATCGCTATAATTTTATGGCGGACTTTTCTAACGGATTAACGATGGATTAACGATGGGAGAGGGTAACAGAACGTGAATCGGGCAGTGCTTTTTTTCGGGCTGGTGTTATTGATCTTGGGATTGGCCGTGGTCCACTTCAGCCTGGCCAACGCCCAGCCCGGCCTTGTCCCCTTAGCAGTTCACGTTGGTGGCACGCCCCATACCAACACACCTACTCCTACCAACACACCTCAACCCACTCCCACTCCGTTAGCCTCGGCTTCCATCTCCCCGTCCAGCGGCTCGGTTGGAACTCTGATGCGGGTGTCCGGAAGCAATTTTGGCTCCAACGAAAGCGTTTCCATAAAGTTCGACAATCAGCAGATCGCTACGGTTGGTGCCGACTCCAGTGGCTCCTTCAGCACCAGCGTCGACGTGCCCGCATTGCCTTCGGGTACCTACCAGGTGCGAATTGGCAACATCACCCGTTCCTTCACCATTACTTCATCCTTTAGTGTCAGCCCTTCCAGCGGTCCGCCCGGCAGCTCGGTATCAGTCAGAGCTTCCGGCTTCAACCCAGGTTCCGAGGTTGACATAACTATGAACGGAGATATTCTGATTACCGCCAGTGCGGACAGTCAGGGTAGAATTCTAACCACGGTGCAAATTCCGTCCAACACCTCGGGAGGCTCCAAGTCCATCGCGATAACCGGCCCTTCCGGCTCGGACCAGGCTACCTTCAAGGTTACCGCCATCCTCTCGGTAGCCCAAGCAGAAGCGTCTCCGGGGGACATAATCAGCGTTAGCGGCACCGGGTTCAGGTCGGGCGAAGCGGGAATTTCAGTGACCTTCGACGGCAAAACCGTATCCTCCGGCATCTCCGCCGACTCGCAGGGGGTGTGGTCCACCACCTTCGAGGTTCCCAACGCCCCCGCCGGTACCCACACGATCAAGGCGTCCGGCTCTTCCACTTCGGCGGGCGACGTGAGCCAGGCCAAAATAACTCTGGGAGCTGGTTTGCGCATTGACCCCACCAGCGGGGCTCCGGGCACGTTGGTAAAGGTCAACGGCTCCGGAGCCCGGTCCCGAGAGCGGATCTCGGTGATTGTCGGCAATAATCTGGCCAGCATTGACGTCAACGCCAGCGCTCAGGGCGTCTGGTCTGCTGACCTGACCATCCCAACCGCGCCGGGAGGCCGCTTGACCATAGTCGCCTCCGGGTCCAGCGGGAAGGGAACCAGCACCAGCTTTACCGTAACGCCGTCCATTAGCGTGGCCAAACCCACCGGTTTTCCAGGTTCCAGGGTAACCTTGAGGGGAGAGGGATTCCAGGCCAACCAGACTGGTATCCCCATCAATTTTGGGGATTCTATCGTAGGCTCCGCCTCAGCCGACCCATTGGGATCCTGGTCGACGGAAATCAATATCCCTCACACCGCCGCCGGGACCTATCCCATTAGCGTGCCGGGCACCAGCAGTGCTTTGCGGCTTCTCTTCAGCGTTACCGCCGGCGTGTCCCTCAGCACCGGGCGGGGCGCGCCGGGGGAAACCGTCACCGTGGTTGGTTCGGGCTTCATCAGCGACGAAAAGGATATAACTCTGGAGCTGGGCGACAGGACGGTGGCCACCGGAATCATCGCCAACGCCGACGGGACTTGGGATACGCGAATAAAAATCCCGCTCCTGCCCGCCGGAACCTACCGGCTCTCCGCCACCGGTTCTCTGACTTCCAGCGCCAACATTAAGGAGGACGTGCTGGTCCTGGGGTCTTTGCTAACCCTGAGTATAACTTCCGGGACTCCTGGGATGACCATTAACGTCAGCGGAAAGGGATTCGGCTCCAACGAGCCGGAGATTGACATAACCTACGACGGTGAGGTGGTGGTCAGGGGTTTCAGCGCCGACGTTTTAGGGGCTTTCGCCAGGTCTTTCCTCGTTCCGCCTTCGCCTTCGGGCACGCACGTCATTGGTGTCAACCAGTCGGGCGAATCAGGGAACGGGAACGGCAGCACGGAGATAGGCTTCCAGATACAGCCCGGAATCACCTTGGAATATACCCAGGGGCCGCCGGGCAACTCTATCCAAATCTTCGGGTCTGGCTTCGGCACCAATGAGCCGAATATCTCTTTGGTATACGATGACACTCCGGTGATCTCGGGGATTACCGCCGATGCCGTGGGCTCTTTCCAGGAGTCGTTTGATATCCCGCCATCCGGCGCGGGAACTCATTCAATCCAGGCCAAGAGCCCCTTCTCCGGCGCGACCGGCACCCCCGAGCAGGGCTTTTCGGTTTCGCCGAGCCTAACGCTCAGCGAAATCACGGGTAATGTGGGCCAGAAAGTGATGGTGGCCGGCCAGGGATTTGACCCGAACTCCACTGTAACTCTTACCTATGATGAGCTGGGCCAAGCGACCTTGACCGCGGACGTCGACGATTCCGGAAGCTTCCGCTTGGAGTTCCAAATACCCGAATCCCGCCAGGGAGACCACGTAATAAGGCTGGATGACCTGCAAAACAAGGAGCAGATCTCTTTCACCATAGAAGACACACCGCCACCCGCTCCCAGCCTGAGAGAGCCCAACGACGGCGGTAGCGGTGGTTTTCTCGGTGGCTTCAGGCCGGCAACCAATTGGTCCGCGGTTGAGGACCCCAGTGGCGTCAGATACATCCTGCAAATAGCCGCCGATCGGGACTTTGACGAAATTATCCTGGAAAAGGCAGGTTTGGATAATCCGCGGTACACCCTGTCGGAAGAGGAAAAATTGCCCAGGGGCGACTATTTTTGGCGGGTCAAGGCCGTGGATAAGGCCTCCAACGAAAGCGGGTGGTCTAACTCCTATGCGATGAAGTCGGGATTAATGCCCATCTGGCTGCTGGCCATGCTGGTGGCCCTCGGCTTGGTGGCGACCGGTGGGGGCGCCTACGCCTTCTTTAACTCGCGCCGCAAGCGGGTCAGGGAAGAAGCGGTTCCGCCGGAGTTCATCCGCATTCTTCAGCCGGAAGCGGCTCCGGCCCTCGGAGCGCCCACGACTGCTCCCAGCCTGGCGGCGCCCACCAGAAGGGCCTTGCCGAGTCCCTTCCGCAGAGCCCGAGGCTTGTCCCCAGAGGAGCAGGCTCGTCTCCAGCTGGTGGTTGATTTTGTGAGCTCCATACCCCTGCTGGAGATATCTTCAGACTTGACCTGGCTGGAAGAGATGATCGAGAGCATGGGAGGTGTGAAGGAAGAGGTCTATGAGCGGGTCCTGGAGGGAGAAATCGATCTAGCCTATCAACCGGCCTGGTTGCAACACCCAACCTACGAAGATCTGCGACAAATTGCCCAGGCGGAGCCCTTCTTACAGGGACTGGAGGGTTACATCGGTGTGGTAAACGAGTGCGCCTCGAACACGGTGGTTCTAATGAGAAGAATTGCCGGGGACCTGAGCACCGCTCCCCCTCTGGAACCTCTTAGCGGCAACCAGTGGCGTTTCGCCCTCACCGTGGCCTTGGGCACCTTGGCCTGGTTCCGCGGCACCTACCTGGGGCAGCCCTCCGCCCGGGACTACCTGATACAGGCGGGAGACGTCTCTGAAACCTGGGACGCCGACGAGCCGCCTCCGATGGAGTTGCACGGCACAGAGGCCAGTCCCTTCCCGGGACTGATCCTTGACGGGTTAAGCGAAGAGGATGCCAATTTCTTCCGCGACCTGCATATCCAGCTCCGGATTAGCTACCGCACTTACGAGGAGGCGCGCACCCTGGCCTCCAGGCTGGCCTCCACCGACGCTATGCGGGCCCAGATTGCCGAAGGGATATCTCAGCTAAGGCAGCAGGCCCAGCGCCAATAGGGTAAGGACCACGGACGCCGGCGGGAGAAGCGCAACGACCGGCCCATCTCCTGCCGGGTGCCGCGGACTGCTTCCCTTTGCTGACCGTACTGGGGAGAATCCCTCTAAACCCAGCTTGGCCAATCGTCCGCATCCTTCCTCAGACGCCTTTCGATTCGGATAGAGCGCGTGGTAGACCGCAGGCGTATACTAGGGCTGCGGCTGCGGTTGTTTTTCCAGCCGTCCCGGAATTCTTGCAGCCCTGCAGCAGGAGGTGAACGCAGATGACCACCGTGGGCACCGGCAGGTATACCTATACTGAAATTCATGATTGGGCGAAACTCCCGGCTGGGGAGAGCTTTGCGATGGTCAGCGCCGTGGCCACCGATTCCCAGGATCGGGTATATGCCTTCCAGCGAAAGGACCCCCCGATAGTGATTTTCGATCGCGATGGGAATCACCTAAGCTCATGGGGCAATGGCGCCTTTCTCTATGCCCACGGTATCTTTATCGAAAACGACATTGTTTATCTAACCGACCGGGATAGCTCGGTTTGCCTTATCTACACCCTGGACGGCAAGCCGATCCAAATGTTGGGACGCCACGGGGTCCACTCAGACACCGGCTGCGAAAACCCCGGCGATTTGGTACCCAGAGCCGCGGGGCCCTTCAACTACCCCAGCGAGATTGTTCCGGCACCCTCCGGCGACCTTTATGTTTCCGACGGCTACCGCAACGCCCGGGTCCACCGGTTCTCCGGTCGGGGTGAGCTGAAAGCTTCCTGGGGAGAGCCCGGAAAGACCGGACCCGGTCGGTTCCACCTGCCCCACAGCTTGCTGGTAACCGGCGATGAGAGGGTCATCGTCTGCGACCGGGAGAACCACCGCATTCAGGTGTTTGACCTGAATGGCGAGTTCCTGGCCATCTGGGACGACATTCAGCGTCCCATGGACATCTCCCAAGATCGAGATGGAATGTTCCACGTTAGCGAGGGGCCTGTGGATGGCTCTTCGGCTCGGGTCAGCGTGCTGGACCATGATGGCAAGGTCTTGTCGCGTTTTGATTGTCGTGGGCCCGGGCACGGCAGCTGGGTGGATTCCCACGGGGATATTTACGTCGGTTTGGGCAATCCCGGCGGCGTGGACAAGTTCGTTCGCCAGGTTTAGGCCGGTGGTGCCAGGCCCGGGTTTCCGGGGCTCTCCCAGCCATCGCCAGCGGATCTTTCCCAGGCCGCACCGGTCGGTCCCAGTCAAGTCGGGTTCAGTTGATAAGTAAAGCTAAGGATGGGCAAGCATGCCGCTGCCGGAGCGTTACAACACCGGATATAACGTCGGAGTAGGTGGGGCTGTGGTCCGCGATGATCGCCTCCTGCTGGTACGGCGGGCATCCCGCCGGGGTAGAGGTAATTGGCAAGTGCCCGGCGGATTTGTCGAGCAAGACGAAACCATCGAACAGGCGGTGGTACGGGAGGTGGCCGAGGAGGCCGGGGTTGAAACCCAAGTGCAGGGGGTGCTGGGAGTACGTAACCGCTATGATCCCGATAACGGCAACAGCCTTTATATAGTATTATTGCTTAACCCATTAATGGGCGATGGGAAGGGCGATCCCCAACCCGACCAGCAGGAAGTGGATCGGGCCGAATATTTCACGTTAGAGGAAATCCTGGCGCTGCCGCAGGTACCCGCCATTAATTTGGAGGTCGCCAGGCGGGCGCTCGCCGATGACCGGCGGCTGCTCAGCCCTCAGATTTTGAACCACGTCTCCGGCTCCACCTATACGCTGTTCGTTGGGTAGAGGAAGCGTTAAAAGCCGCATCTGCGATACTCTCTACCGCAAAGAGGAGAATACTCATGAACATCGGCCTGTTTTTGGAGTTCCCCCGCCGAGAGAACAGCACCTACCAGGAGGCTTTTCAGGAAGGGTTTGCCCTGGTGGATGAAGCTGAGTCTCTGGGGATACAGTCGGTTTGGCTGGCCGAATACCACTTCAACGCCGGCCGGGTGCTGTCCGCGCCGATCACCATCGCCAGCGCCCTGGCGGCCCGCACCCAAAACATCCGGATTGGTTTGGCGGTCCATATCCTCCCCCTGGGAAATCCGGTGCGCATCGCCGAAGAGATAGCCACGCTGGACCACATCAGCCAGGGGAGGATCGAGTTCGGCGTCGGTCGGGGCACCTTTCCCAATGTGCATGAAGGTTACGGGGTGCCTTTCGTCGAGAGCCGGGGTCGGTTCGAAGAATCCCTGGAAATAATTACCAGGGCCTGGACTACAGAAAGCTTCTCCTTCACAGGAGAATATTACCAATGCCATGACTTGGACATCGAGCCCAAGCCACTGCAAGATCCCTTTCCTCCCATCCGCGTGGGGGTCACCTCCGCTGAATCCTTCCCGATAGTCGGCCGCATGGGCTTCCCCATATTTGTCAACCCTTCTCGGGTGTTTACCCTGGATGATTTGGCAGGGCCAATTCAGCAGTATCGTCAGGCCTGGAAAAACGCCGGCCATGAAGGGGAGGGCGAGGTGGGGGTCCGAGTGCCGATTTACGTGGCGGCCACCGCCGAGGCAGCCTACGCCGACCCCCAGCAAAGCGCCATGTTTTCGATGCAACGATTAGGAACGCGGGTAGGCAGCTATGCAACTTATGGTGGCACTACCGGTAACTGGGGCGCCGAGAGCGAGCGCATCCTGGGTATGAGCTACGATGACTGGCTGCGGGATAAGGTAGTGTATGGCACTCCTGAAAACGTTACGGAACGGCTGCGGCGGCTGAAGCAAGTACTGGGCTTGGACCAGTTGGTTTTCGAGATCAACTACGGCAACCAGTTATCCCACGACCAGCAGCTCAATTCTCTACGGATGTTCAATAAGGAAGTGCTTCCGCAGCTGGTTTAGCCGCGCCACGCTTAGCGACTATCTCAAATCGACCCGTGTCATTTCGAAGGACTCGGGGTGAAAATTTGAGGTAACCACTTAATTTCCCTTGTCGTGGCTGATCTCGACCTTACCTTAACGACCGGGACGACAGGGACGACCGGCGCCGGGCGGAGAGCTTGGACCTGGCCCCAGAGTCGTTTCGGCAGCGTATGCCGCTCCCCACCGAACCTTTTCGTACGGGCTAGTGAGATTACCGTCATCCATTTTCGGGTTACCCGCCGGCAGCATCGACAAACCCAACAAAATCCAAAGAGCATATACTTGACAATAAATGAAAAATAGTTATAATGGTGGGTTACTGCTATATGCCGCAAGTAGCGACTTTTCTCACCCCGCCGGTACTCCAAGACCCTAATATCCCTTTGCCCCTAGCCTGCGCGTCCCTGTACCTGCTCCCCCATTTTTAGCTACGGAGAGAGGATAATGAGCATTTCTCCTGCTCTGCCTGTGCCCACCTTGAAGTCGTCCCCGGTCAAATCTTACGCTCGAATTCCACAGGTAGTGGAAGTTCCCAACTTGATCCAGAGCCAGCTGCAATCTTACGAGTGGTTGAAAACCGAGGGACTCCGGGAGGTTTACCTGGAAGTATCTCCCATTTCCGACTACACCGGTAAGAAGTACGAGCTGCACTTTTTGGACCATTTTTTCCGGGATGCCAAGTACTCGCCTGCCGAGTGTAAGGATAGGGAAATTACCTTCGCGGTGCCCCTTTATGTGAAAACTCGTCTGGTAATGAAGGAGACCGGAGAGATTAAAGAGCAGGAAATCTTCATGGGTGACATACCCATGATGACGGATAACGGCACCTTCATTATAAACGGCGCCGAGCGGGTCGTGGTCAGCCAGCTGGTTCGCTCACCCGGGGTTTACTTTGTCTACGAGAAGAACCTGGCCAGCGACCGTAATCTCTGCTTCGGCAAGCTTATCCCGTCGCGGGGGGCCTGGCTGGAGTTCGAAACCAGCTCCAAGGACATCCTTTCGGTTAAGGTGGACCGCAAGCGCAAGGTCTCGGCAACCTCCTTCTTGAGGGCGCTGGGTGTGGCCTCGGACGAGGAAATGCTGGACCTCTTCAAAGATGTGGACATCGATGAAAACCATAAATACATCGTTTCCACCCTGGAGCGGGACCCGGTCTTTGAGGAGAAGGACACCCACTTCCGGCAGGACGATCTCCATGCGATTTGGGAGTGGCTGAAGCCGGATCAGGAGTTCGATGCCACATTGGCCAAGCGGATAGCCGTGTCCCAGATTGACTTTTACCGGCGCCTGCGGCCCGGCGAGCCTCCCAGTCTGGAGAACGCCCGCACCTTAATTCGGAGCCTCTTCTTCGACCCCCGGCGTTATGACCTGGGGCGGGTAGGCCGGTACAAGCTTAATCGTCGTCTGGGCCAGACCGAGAATGCGG
>JADFQT010000088.1 GCA_022561675.1 Chloroflexota bacterium | reverse complement strand
ACCGCTTCGGCTTCCGCTACCGGGGCTTCTTCGGCCACCGCCTCGGCCACGGCTACAGCAGTTTCTGCGCCGTTACGCTCCAATCCATCCTGGGGAGACTCATCGGCAGCTTCCTCGGCTTCGGCGACTGGCTCCACCACCGGCGCGGGTTCGGGCTCAGGCGGCGGAGGACCGGTGGCAATCACCAGCGAGCGAAGCACCCGCTCATCCAGGCGCAGAAAGGTCTCCAACTCTTGATTGAAAGGCCTTTCCGTCCTGAAGTGCGTTAGGTAGTAGGTACCTTCCAGAAAATGATGGGCTCCCTTGTGGATAGGATAGGCCAACCGGCGAGTGCCCCAATTTTGCTCTCGCACAATTTCCGCTTCCCGGTTGGTAATAAATTCCTTGATCCGGTCCCACGCCTCAATCGACTGCTCCTGGTTCAAGATTGGGCTAAGAATGGTTACGAGTTCGTAATGACGCAAATGGTTCTCCTACGATTATTATCGATTCTACGAATTATAGCATCGTACCTTTGGCTGGCTCAACTCATTAGTCCAGGCCAGGAACCGGGAATTTGGAAGTCAGGTCTTTCACCGCTTCCGCTATCCGCTTCTTCACCCTTTCATCTTCCATGTCGGCCAAGGTTTGGACGATCAGCTGGGCCACCCGCCGGGTTTCCTCCTGCTTGAACCCCCGACTGGTAATGGCTGGCGTGCCCAGTCGCAACCCGCTGGTCACCCGGGGAGGCTTGGTATCGAAGGGAATGGCATTCTTGTTGGCAATGATCCCCACCTCTTCCAGCGCGGCTTCGGCGTCGCGGCCGGTGATGTCCAGAGGGTTCAAGTCCACCAGTAACAAATGGTTGTCCGTACCGCCGGATACCAACCGCAGACCGGACTCGGAAAGCTCTTGGGCCATGACCCGGGCGTTGGCCACCACCTGCTCCGCGTAGCGGGCAAATTCGGGCCTCAGCGCCTCGCCGAAACAGACCGCTTTGGCCGCAATGACGTGCATGAAGGGCCCGCCCTGGGCATAAGGGAAAACCCCGTAGTCGATTTTGCGGGCCAGTTCTTCCGTGGAGAGGATCATTCCGCCTCGGGGGCCCCGCAGGGTTTTCTGGGTGGTGGTGGTGACTACCTGAGCGTGGGGCAGAGGAGAAGGGTGGGCCCCACCGGCGATCAAGCCAGATATATGGGCCATGTCCACCATAAATATGGCATCCACCTGATCCGCTATGGCCCGAAACCGGGGGAAATCGATGAGCCGTGGGTAGGCGCTGTAACCGGCGATAATCAGCTTGGGCCGGTGCTCCTTGGCCAGCCGTTCCACCTGGTCGAAGTCGATGGTTTCGCTATCCCGATCCAACCCGTAGGCGACAAAGTTGTAAAGGTTGCCGGAGAAATTCACCTTAGCCCCGTGGGTCAAATGCCCACCCTGGTCCAGTTGCATGCCCATTACCGTGTCCCCGGGCTTGATCAGGGCAAAATAGGTCGCCATGTTGGCCTGGGCTCCGCTGTGGGCCTGCACGTTGGCGTGTTCGGCGCCAAACAGCTCCTTGGCCCGCTGGATGGCCAGGTTCTCCACTACGTCCACGTTCTCGCAGCCGCCGTAGTACCGCCTGCCGGGGTATCCTTCGGCGTATTTGTTGTTCATTACGCCGGATTGAGCCTCTAAGACTGCGCGGCTGGCGTAATTTTCGGAAGCGATTAGGACTAGACTGTCCCGCTGACGCTCATTTTCCTTCTTTATAGCTCGGGCGACCTCTGGGTCCTGTTGAGCGAGTAGAGTCATTGTCCTCACGCCGTACCGGAAGGGGCCTGACGCCTTTTCTAAAGCTAATGCCGCCGGTTTTTCCCGCACAGCAAGACAGGCTGGGCCGTTGCGGGAGACGGATAGTAGTTTACGCTGGGCCTAGTTTGCTGTCAACGAAACCAAGGGGCCGGGAAGCTAAGGCCAGAAAGCTAAAACCGGGACGCTAACTGACCGGCAAATAGCGATTGGATTGCCCCAATACAAGGGGGCCCGACCTTTGGCGGGCGGCCAGCTTGCCCTTTACAGGTCATAGTCGTAAAATGTCCCAAGCTTAAGCAAGGGGTGACGATTATGGCAGGTTCAGGGGGTCCTCTGGATGGCATTCGTGTAATAGACTTGGGTCGACACCAAGCCGGCCCCCGGTGCGCCCAGGTATTAGCCCGTCTGGGAGCGGAAGTAATTAAGGTGGAGCGCCTGGGTGGTGAGGAGACTCGCTATCACGGCCCCTATGTCCGGAAGCAAAGCTCCTACTGGGTCCAGTACAACAGCGGCAAGAAAAGCCTCAGCATGGACCTGCGCAAGGAGGAAGGCAAGGAAGCCCTTCGCAAGCTGATCAAAATCTCCGACGTCCTGCTGCAGAATTTCCGTCCCGGCACCATAGAGACCATGGGCTTTGGCTACGACGTGCTCAAGGAACTGAACCCCCGAATTGTCATGGTGAATGTCTCGGCCTACGGCCAGTTCGGTCCCTACCGGGAAAAAATTGGCTACGACCCCATCGGACAAACCATGTCCGGCATAGCCATGATCACCGGACACGACGGAATGCCGCCAATCCGCGCCGGCGTGCCCATCATCGACCGCACCACCGCTCTGCATTCGGCGATCGGTACTTTGGCCGCGCTGCACGAGCGGGAAAGCTCTGGAGAGGGCCAAGCCATCGACGTCTGTCTGGCCGACACCGGCTACAGCTTCACGGAAATACCGATTTCCGCCTACCACGGCGCCGGCATTGAGCCAAGCCGGGGTACGGGTGCCGACGGGGCGCCCGGCGGGATTTACCCCTGCAAGGAAGGCTGGGTCCTGGTTACTGCCGGGGACCAGCACCAGTGGCATCGAGTCTGCAACGCGCTGGGTAAGCCGGAGTGGCTGGAAGACCCGCGCTTTACCACCCGCCCGGAGCGCATGAAGAACAAGGATGCCGTCACCGAAGCGATGAATGCCCTTCTGGCCAACATGACCATGAACGAGGCGATCGACCACTTCACCCGCTACGATATCACCGCCGCGCCGGTCAACACCATCGCACAGGCAGCGCAGGACCCTCACCCCTGGGAGCGCCGGGTGATGGTGGACGTCCCCGACTTCCTGGCCGGTGAAATCGCGGTCTCCGGGGACTTCTGGCACTTCAGCAGAACACCCACCGTTATCGGCTCCACTCCCAAAGTCGGCGAGCATAACGAGGAGGTTCTGGGCGGATTGCTGGGCTACTCGGAGGAGGAGATCGCGGGGCTTTACGAGGGCAAGGTGATAGCCAACTTCGACCACTACGACGAAGTTCCTGGTTAGGCGCTCATTAGGCCCTCCCCCGGGAAGAGTTGGGAGGCTGTCTAGAAAGTCCCCCTTGATAAGGGCTGACAAGGAGCGGCTAGGAGGGGGCTGAATACGCACCAAGACCCGACGATTAGGTTATCCAAGGGAGGCGGTCAATGAGCCGCCTCCCTTTTTAGTCTCTATCTCAAAACGACCAGTGTCATTCCGAAGGAGCGAAGCGACTGAGGGATCTAAATCCTGGGCCCGTAAAACCTCAAGGGTCAGCACGGCTGTTACACCATAGCCAATGGCGTCGGGACCATGTGCCGAGGGGCTTTAGACCCCTCGCGGAGTTTATCCTGAGCAACGCCGCAGGGCTCGGGGTGACATTTTGAGAGAGTTTTTGTCCCCTCACCTCGCCGCAGGTCTTTGTTCCAAAAATGGGCAGGGGCCTTATCCCTTCATTCCACTAAGACTTCCACCCGCTGAACCATGTTGTTCCCCATTCCCTGGTAGTTCCACGGTTGCTCCACCGGCTGGGTATTGCCCTGGGAGTCGGTGGCGCGAACGAAAAGGGTATACCTGCCGGGCCGGGCGTCCCACTGGAACGTCCACTCACGCCAGGCAAAAGCTGAGACCGGCGCACCCAACTGGGTCTGGGACCAGCTTTCCCCACCATCCTCGCTGAACTCCACCCTGGAAATCTCCAGTGGGCCAGCCCAAGCTCTCCCCGTTAAAACCAGGTTGCCCGCTTCCACCAGCCTTCCTCGGGTCAAGAAATCCGGTATGCCCGGCGGTATCATCAGCGAGCGAACTAGGATCCTTTCCACGGGTTGTCCAGGATCATCAGCAGACTGGGAGTAGCGGTAGGTTTGGTCCATCTGATAGCCATCGAAGTGATGGTCGATGGCTTCGATGCCGTCCAGCCATTTCACACTGGTCATCCCGTACCACCCCGGCACAATTAGCCTCAAGGGATAGCCGTGCTGGGGCTCCAGCGGCCGGCCGTTCATTTCGTAGGCCAGCAAAACCTCATCCCGAGTAGCGTCGGCAATACTGAGGCTGCGCTGGTAATACTGAACCTCCTCTCCCTGCACGCCCTGGTCCAGACCGGTGAAGAGAATCTCCGTCGCCGCGTCTTGCATACCAGCCTCCTCCAAGAGAGGCTTCAAGGGAGTGCCGGTCCACTCGGCGGTACTAACTGCCTCCAGCAGCCAGGGCTGGCTGATGGAGCGGGGACTAAGCAGCGCCCGGCCGTTGCCGGCGCACTCCATGGTGACCGCCAGCGTGCGAGCAGGTCGCGCCCGGATTTCATCCAGGCTGAGACTCAAAGGTCGGGAGACCAGCCCGCCAACGGACAGGCTCCAGTCCTGGACTTCCACAAAGGGGATGTCGAAGTGGACCAACAAGTAGTGCATGCCAGCCGGGGTAATGGCATAGCGCAGGGCCTCCAACGGCATGCCCCGGTTGCGCAGGGCCAGCTGCACCTCCTCCCGGGAAAAACTGTCTTCGGAAAACAGGCCGCTGCCATCGCCTACCGTGGGGAAGCGCCGCGTCACGTCTTGCTGGGTCATCCACCACCTCGATGCCCTGAAATTGCCACCTGCGAATTAACTTGCGCAGATTATACTACCCGGCAGCCGGGGGGAGGCAGAGGAAGCTAAACGATGGGCAGCAGGAACTCGCGGTTCGGCTCTACAAAGATGGCAAGGCTGGGAAAGACATTTTGTAGTCACCGAGCATTTCCAAGCCGAACTCTTAACTTTACGGGCGGGATACGCGTTGAAACAGGACTGTATTCAAGGCAACAGGTTAGTTGTCATGTTGGTGGTGGCGGTGCGGCATATCCTCAATAATCTCTTTGGCCAGCTGCTCCGCTTCGTGGAGTTCGCCCGCGTTCAAGTGACCCCTGACTTCCTCAGCCAGGTCAACTTGCGAAGGTTCAGCCTCTTCCATAAAGTGATCCAAATGATGTCGGGCATCCTCAGCGTCATCAACAGCAAGGGCCGACAAAACCATCTGTAAATGGAGCTCACCGAGGCTTAATTCCGGCTCCGCCGTTCCGGCTAGCATTCCTTCTACAGCATGTTCCGCATCGTGTAGGTGGTTTTCCTCGAGGGCGTCAAGCACCACTTCCATTTGGCGCCGATGGTCGGCGTCCTCAACCAACCCTATGATGTGTTTGACGTGGTGTTTTGCTTCGGTCACCCGGTCGGCTTTGAGAGCTAGAATCGCCATCCAGTGATGCATAGTTATTACGTCACCCATGGACAAATCCAGTGGCTCTCCATGGCCATCAGATTTCAACTCGCTGATGAACTCGATGAGTTTTTCCAATTCCTCATCGTTGATTTTTTCTGGCCCGAATCTAGGCATGGCGCCGATGGGGTTACGCACCTGCCGCCTCACCTGCTCGGCCGTATGCCCAGGCAACGCTGGTGCGATAGCAGAACCTTCCGCATTCTGGCCGTGGCAAGCTGCACATCCCTTTTCCACGAACAGCTGTTGTCCATGAGCTTCGAGGGCTATCGTCGGAGAAGGCGTGCTGGCAAGAGCAGGCGTAGGTTCCGGCGTTGCAACAACGGTTGGTGCTGCTGCTGCGCCACAGGCTGCTGCGGTCAGCATTAAGGGTAGAAAGATAACTAGCGCAGAGAGCTTAACCAGACCAATGGGCGGCATTCGGACCTTCGGTGTTGTTCGAGTTATTTGAGAGGCCACCATGATTTTACTATAGAGGAGCCTGGCGGAAGGCTAGATATGTTAACTATATCCTCTACAACATCGCACAGCCGGGCTTACGTCAGCAAGGTGGGAGAACGTCAACGGCCTAGCCGCCTCAGTAGGTCAGCATCATTCGCTGGATTTCCGACGGGTCATCGGTCCGAGTAAGGGCCAGCATGAGTAGAATGCGAGCCTTTTTGGGGGCGAGATTATCCGCGACGATGTAGCCTTCCTCCTGAAACCGCCTGGTCCGCATAACCCGTCCGTTGCCCGTGTGGGTGGCGATGACCACTTTCGTTCCCGCCGCGTTGGCGTCCTTCAGAGCGGCCATGAACTCCGGGGATGAGCCTCCGCTGCCCAAACCGGCGGCCACCAGGCCCGGCACTCCGGCGTCGGCGAAAGCCCGGATCACCAGGCCGTCCGCCCCGGCATAGGCGTAGGCGATGTCCACCCGCGGCAGTTCGGTGCCTTCCGAAACCTGGAATTCGGTATCCAGGGTATGGCTGCGGGTAGGAGTCCGATAAAACACAATTTGCTCATCGGAGTCGGCGTAACCAAGGCATCCTAGCTCATTGGACCGGAAGGTTTCCAGCCGGTAGCTATTGGTCTTGGTCACATCCCGGGCAGCCTGAATCTCATTATTCAAGATGGTCAGGACTCCCCGGCCCGCCGATTCGGGTGAGGCGGCAACCCGAATGCAATCTATCAGGTTGATGTCCGCGTCGGTAGCCAATCCAGTGGGCGGCCTCATGGCCCCGGTGATCACCACCGGACGGTGACTTTTGACGGTAAGGTTTAGGAAGTAGGCCGTTTCCTCCAGGGTGGCGGTGCCGTGGGTAATGGCCACACCGGCGGCGTCCGGGTCTGCATCAAATATCTGGTTTATTCGCCGGGCCAGCTGCAGCCAATGCGGGGGGCCGACCTCGGTGCTGCCCACATTGATCAGTTGCTCGGGCAATACCTCCGCAAATTGCTGCACCTCTGGGACCCGGTCCAGCATCTCCTGGATGGTAAGGTGCCGGTTACTATAGCTGTAGTTTATGTAGTCGGTGCGGTAATCGCCCACAAACGAGATGCTGCCCCCAGTACCTATAAGATAGACCCTGGGCTTGAGTTGGCTCGCCATTTTTTGGTCTCCTTTCGACTGATTCAGGGGATAGCTACCCGCTTTCGGAGTTGGACTTATCCGAAAAGACTATCGCTCCCAACCTGACAGGTCCAGTATACCTTGCCTATCGTAAAATGCGGCGAAAGGGAATAATCGAGTAGGATGTAGGAGAGCCCCCCAGGTTGCGGCGATTTTGGTACATTCCAATCATTTGGCCGGTCATTTAGCAAGTAACTCAGCCGAGGCCATCCCATGACCCGCAATAAAAGGGTTAATCAAGGCTTTCTTCGCATATTGGCGACTTTGGCCTGTCTTTCAATAGCCTGCACCGCTACCGTGCCCACGGTTGCTCCGGATACGGCTTTGTCGCCAACGATCTCGCCGTCCCCTTCGCCGACCGAGGCCCAGGCGACCCCAATTCCCGCCCCTTCCCCGGCCACGCCGACTCGGTTGCTGGGCTCGGTTCCCCCGCCGCTTTCGACGGAGGCCGCTGGAAGCCCGGGGCCCGTCGCGGTGGTCAAAGGGCGCATTGAGCTGTCCGGCGCCCAGGATGCCGGCGCGGCAACCATCACTGTTATCCGAATTTCAGAGCGGGTGACGGCCGAAACGGTGGCGGAGGGCCTGGAGGTTCCCTGGGCCCTGGCATTTACCCCCGACGGACGAATGTTGGTGACGGAGCGGCCCGGGCGTATCCGGGTCATCCAGAACGGCCAGCTGTTAGAGCAGCCGATGGCCGTGCTGGATGTGGCCAGCGTATCTGAGGCGGGACTGATGGGGATCGCGGTGGATCCAAATTTCGCCGACAACAGTCATCTCTACGTTTGCTACACTTATCGGACGGATTCCGGTGGCCTGCTTAATCGGATCGCCCGACTGACCGATTCCGGTGGCCGGGCCGGAGACCTCCAGGTAATTCTGGACAATATTCCTGCCGCGCGAAACCACAACGGCTGCCGGCTGCGGTTCGGCCCGGACGACAAACTTTATGTGACCATGGGGGATGCCCAGTCCGCTGATAACGCGCAAAGCCTGGAGTCACTCTCCGGCAAAATCCTGCGCCTGGAGAGGGACGGTTCGGTTCCGGCGGATAACCCCTTCCCCGGTTCCTTTGTCTACAGCTACGGACACCGCAATCCCCAGGGGCTTGACTGGCACCCGGAAACCGGCGACCTCTTCATCACCGAGCATGGTCCCAGCCAGGACGACGAGATAAACATCCTGGTAGCGGGCGGCAACTATGGCTGGCCCCAAGTTACTGGAGCGTCTTCCAACGGCGCTTACCTGGACCCTATCCTGGCCTTCACCCCCACCATCGCCCTCGCTGGCGCGGCGTTTTATACCGGGGAATCGCTGGCCGCCTCCTGGGACGGCGACTTCATCTTTGCCAACCTCAAGGGATCGCACTTGCGTCGCATCGGTCTCAAACCCCCGGAATTCCGGTCAGTGAGTTCCCAGCAGATACTATTTCTTGAAGAGTTTGGCCGGCTGCGGGCCGTGACCCTCGGCCCCGACGGCTATATTTACTTCAGCACCAGCAACCGAGACGGGCGAGGAAGGCCCTTTCCTGGGGACGACAAAATTCTGCGGCTCATTCCGGAGGATTCGGAACCACCTTTGCTGGTTCAGGCAGCGGCTCAAGGAAACTTCAGCTTAGAACTGGAATCTGGGACTTACCGCCTAGGCATAGCGGCGCCGGGCTACTCTTCCTATCAGCGGCGGCTGGTGGTTGAAGTAGGGCAGCAAATAGATCTGGGCCTGGTGCAACTGGCAGCGCGAGCAGGAGGGTCGAACAGGCCCTAGTTTTTGCCAATAGACGATGTCTAAATCGGGCCAAGATTATGCCATTTCCATCCTCAGACCATTCCCTGGAAAGCGGTCCTGATCGATACGCCGTTTCTGGCCGCC
>JADFQT010000305.1 GCA_022561675.1 Chloroflexota bacterium | reverse complement strand
GATATTGTCGATGACGGGGGTGTAGGGGTCTAGCTTGGGCCGGTGTGGGGGCTGCTGCCGTTGGTAGCCGGGTGGCGCCGAATACTCCAGCATCTTACTGACCGTACTCCGGTGCAGATTGAACATCCGGGCTGCCTGACGGACGCTCATTCCTTCAACGAAGTGGGCCCGGCGAACTCTCCGGTATAGATCCACGATGTACATCCCTCCGGCCTCCCCTCCCAGCTATTACTCTTAGCTTAGAGAGAAGACCTCGGGCGGTACAATTTTAAACCGCCACCGCTGCGGCAGTTTTACCGCCTCTGTGGCACATTATTACTCCGCCGTTTACACTACTACGATGCCGCAGTGGCGGCAAATCATCAATCCACGGAGGTTACCATGGCAGAAGTGACCATTCGCCAGTTGAGAGAAGATGACGTGCCAGCTGCCAGACGTATTTTTTCCCTCGCTTTCGGAACGTTTCTAGGTGTTCCAGAACCTGAGAATTTCTGGTCTGACATCGACTACATAGGGACAAGGTCGAAAGCTGATCCATCAGGCGCATTTGCGGCAGAAGTTGAAGGCAATCTGGTAGGATCTAACATTGCCACCAATTGGGGTAGTGTGGGCTTCTTTGGCCCACTGACCGTACTCCCAGACTACCAGGAACGAGGCATTGGTTCCCGTCTGATGGAACCCATCGTGGAGCTATTCTCTAAATGGGACGTCAAGCATAGGGGCCTATTTACATTTGCCCACAGCCCAAAGCATATAGGTCTCTACCAGAAATATGGCTTTTGGCCAAGATTTCTTACCGCCATCATGTCCAAACCGGTGCAGCCGAGAGGCGAACAGAGCCAATGGTCGAGATACTCAGAGGCCAACGAGGGCGAACAAGAAAGTATTCTAAGGGCCTGCCATGAGATTACTGATGCGATTTACGATGGATTCGATGTGGGTCGCGAACTCCGTGCCGCACAGGCTCAACAGCTGGGCGACACGGTATTGTTGTGGGATAGGGATACCTTGGTGGGATTTGGAGTATGTCATTGCGGCCCTGGTACCGAGGCGGGTACCGATACGTGCTTGATAAAAATCGGGGCAATTCGTCCTGGATCTAATGCGGGCCAATATTTTGACCAGCTTCTGGACGCTTGTGAGGCTTTTGGTAATTCACGGGGGCTGTCTCGTCTGGCAGCGGGCACAAACTTGGCCCGAGAGGATTCCTATTTGAGAATGAAGGCGAAGGGATTCCGTACTGATTTTCAGGGAGTCGCGATGCAGGGGTTCAATGAGCCTGGCTATAATCGTCCCGATGTTTACGTGATAGACGACTGGCGGTAGCCTATCCAGGTTAGGGTGACTTGAGCCTTGGGCCAGACGCTTTTTCTCGTGACCATTCTTGCCAGGTGGCTTGGGTCGGGCAAGTCTTACGAGGAGATATGCCAGTGTAGGGCCACCTGTCCGCGAATTGCTGTCGCACTATGACAGTGACCCTGCACACAGAACAGTTATTCTGACTAATTTTGTTCGGCGGCAGCCGGAGATTCGCACAACCGTCGTTATGGGAGAACGTGATAGTCAGCTAGCCGAAGCTCGTGACCAGCGAAGTTTAACTTCATGCTGATGACGGCTTGGGTTCCGCAGCGGTGCGGGTACTCCATCTTAACGCCGTTGCCTGACGCTCCTGCCTAACGCTCCTGTAAGACGTTGCCGGACAGCTCATTAATCTTGTCCACCTTGACCAACACGGCGACGCCCAAGCGCTCGGGATCCCGGTCCAACTCGCCCTGGACCGTGCGCCCCATGACCTCTTCCCGGATGGGGCCCGACTCGTGGACTACCGCGGTGCCGTAGAAGCGCCACCGGATGCGCTTTTCCGGGTTGTTGTAGAGGATCACCACCTTTGGGTTTTCGGCCACGTTCTCCAGCGCCGACCGTTTTGCCCGCTCCCAGTAGGCCAGAGTCTCGGAGTCGAAGACCATGACGCTGCCCTTGAGGCTCAATTGAGGTTGCCCGTCCTTGTCCGCCGTTCCCAAGGTGCAGACGCAGCCATCAGCTTGAGCACGGTCCACCAACTCCTTCATCTCGCCGGTCATGTCAATCATCGATCTTTCTCCGTAATAAGCTTGTCTCTACCCTGAGGCTCCCTCAAGGGCGGTTTGTTTCTCGGCATCCTTCGATCGGCAGGCCACCGCAGTTGCCAGCACAACTTTAGCCCATTCGTCCACCGGCACGTCAATCATCCGCCCGGCAAAGGGGACCGCGGCGGTTCCGGCGGCG
>JADFQT010000087.1 GCA_022561675.1 Chloroflexota bacterium | reverse complement strand
TAACGCTACTACCATCGGCTTGCACCGCCAGGCAGGTGCACGACTTGACGGCGACTCCATCCAGCATCACCACGCAGGCGCCGCATTGGCTAGTATCGCAGCCGATCTTCGTTCCGGTAAGGCCCAACTCTTCCCTCAGGAAGTGGACCAGCAGGGTCCGGGGTTCGACTTCGGCTTGCCGGGGTTGCCCATTAACGTTGATCTCGACCGGAAGCTTCACTATTGACACCTCCTGTAACACCTAATTTAACAGCTCCGGGGAAACCTCATGCGAAACCTCCGGGGCAGACGCGCCAGGAAAACTGTAGCTGTAGTCGTAGCTGGGTATAGCTGGGGGGAGTATATACTTGGCCTTCAGGCTAGTCAACGAGTAGCCAACAAATATCCCCAGCTTGCACCAGGGTCCATCCAGCAACTAAGATATCCCTACTCAGCCTCCGACATCACACCTTAAAGAGGCCCACCCATGTTCCCGCTAAACGTGTTTCCAGATACCACTAAAATCGACGAACAGGGCCAGCTGACCATTGGAGGTTGCAACACGCTGGATCTGGCCCAGGAGTACGGGACGCCGGTGTATGTCTTCGATGAAGAAACCCTCCGGAGCCGCTGCCGCAGCTTTGTGCGGGAGTTCGACCAGCGCGCTCCCGGGACTCAGGTGCTCTATGCATCGAAAGCTTATATCAACCTGGCCTTAGTGCGGATCCTGAACGAGGAAGGGCTGGGCCTGGATGTGGTTTCCGGAGGGGAGCTGGCGGTGGCTCTAAGCGGCGGCCTTCCCGCTAAAAGGGTGGATTTCCACGGCAACAACAAGAGCCCTCAGGAGTTGGCGGAGGCCGTGGCACAGGGTGTCGGCCGGGTGGTGGTTGACAGCTTCCACGAGCTGGAATTGCTGAATCGAATCGCTTCCGATGCCGGCAAGACCCAGGATATTCTTATTCGGGTGTCGCCCGGTATCGACCCCCACACCCACGCCTACACTACCACGGGAATCATCGACTCCAAGTTTGGCTTTGCAATTCAGACCGGCCACGCGGCGGAAGCCATCCGCCAGGCTTTAGGCGCCTCCCATTTGCAGCTCCGGGGCCTCCACTTCCACCTGGGCTCACCGATTTTCGAATTGGAGCCCTACCGGGCCGCCACCGATTTGGTGTTGCGGTTCGCCGCCGAGTTTCGAGAGGAGGGCTTGAACCTGCAGGAGTTCAGCCCCGGCGGCGGGTTCGCCATCGCCTACACCCGAGACCAGCAGCCTCCCGCGGTGAGCGAGTACGCCGAGGCCATTGTATCCACCATGAATGCCACCTGCGCTGACCTGGGCATGCCCCGGCCGAAGTTGATCGTAGAGCCGGGGAGGTCGATAGTGGGTCCGGCCGGAGTGGCCCTTTACTGCATTGGCGCCATCAAAGAGATTCCCGGGGTTCGAAAATACGTCAGTGTGGACGGCGGCATGGGGGACAATATTCGCCCGGCCCTGTATCAGGCGGCTTATGAAGTGGTATCGGCGGGCAAAGCCACCGTGGAGCCCGACGATTTGGTGACCATTGCCGGCAAATACTGCGAATCGGGGGACGTGCTGGCCTGGGATGTAATGCTGCCAACGCCTGAGACCGGCGACATCATCGCCATCCCGGCGGCCGGGGCCTACTGCCCTTCCATGGCTAGCAATTACAACCTGAACCCCAGGCCGCCCATTGTGCTGGTCAAAGACGGCAAAAGCCGTTTGATCCGTCGCCGAGAGAGCTACCAGGACATGATGCTTTGCGACGTTGTTTAATCCGCCCCTGATCGATAATTCCGGGCGAAAATTCCGGACACCTCCTGATACACTCTGATTACTCTTTAGAGGGTGTGTGAAAAGCCTGGCGCATTGCCCGCGCTGGAATTGAGAAATGCGCATCCTGGCATAGCCTGATAATAGCCCCCTCTCCCTTGATTGGAAAAGGTTGGGATCAGGGTGATACCCCTCACCTCAGTCCTCTCCCACAAGGGGAGAGGAAGCCGAAACCCAAACCTGGATGACACCTTGGGCCTGGAAGTCAAGGAGCTTTTAAACTCCTCTTTAGAGAACCCAGCCATGTGGCAGTTGTACGGCCAGGATCACATCCTGAAACAATTACGGCCCAGCCTAGAGCAGGGCCGCTTGGCCCATGCTTATCTGCTCGTGGGTCCTCCCCATATCGGGAAAATGTCTCTGGCCATCCATTTAGCCCAGAGCGTGAATTGCCTTGAGGGCTCGGTTGCGCCGTGTGGTGCCTGCGGGCAATGTGAAAGAATCGTCCGAGGACAGCACGCTGACGTACGAATTACCACGGTTTTCCAACCGGAAGATAGCCGGGTGACCCGCACGGTGATCGGCATCGGCGATGTCAAGGAGGCGCTGCATCAGGCGAACCTGAAGCCCTACGAAGGCTCGTGCAGCGTGCTGATATTCGACGGGGTGGAGTCTATGAGTGAAGAGGCCGCCAATGCTCTGCTCAAGACCCTGGAAGAACCTCCGCCTCAGGTCCTGATCCTGCTGCTGACCGCCAACGAAGAGGCGTTGCTCTCCACCATCCGCTCCCGCTGCCGCCGTCTGGATTTGCGCCCGGTGCCCAAGCAGCAGCTAGCCGAGCGCCTGGTGGCCGAGCACAATGCCGAGCCGGAGTTGGCCGAGCGGCTGGCGCGACTGTCACGAGGATGTCCCGGTTGGGCCATCAGCGCTCTTGCCGACCCTCAAATTTTGGAGGAGCGGGATGACCAGCTGGCGCAGGTTCAGGAGGTTGCCCAGGCAAATCTGGAGGGGCGCTTTGCCTTCGCTTCGGATCTGGCGGCGCGATTCGGCCGGGATCGGGAGTCCTCTCGGCAGACGCTGTTTCTCTGGCTGCGCTGGTGGCGGGACCTGCTGCTGGTCAAAGAGGGAGCCGAGGAATATGTCAATAACCAGGAGCAACTCTCTCAGCTGCGTCTCCAGGCAGCCAATCTTACGGGCCCCCAGGTAGTGAGCTTCATCAGGGCTCTGGTGGAAACGCTGGAGGCACTGGATGATAACGCCAACCCTCGATTGGCGCTGGAGGTACTGATGCTGAGCCTGCCTGCGCCCGTCTCCTAAGGGCCATGTACATACCACAAGGCCCTGATGATGACCCTTCGACACCCTCAGGCCCAACGGACTTTTCCCTTTGTGGTGAGCTTCTTTCCCGTTCGTGGTGAGCAGCGCTATGGCCGCAAATGCGGACCGTACATAGGAAAGTAACTGCGACGAAATTCGACAGTTACTTGAAAGCTGGTCGAACCATGAATGGCTACTTCTCCCCCAGCCTCTTGGAGAAGGGGCGAAGGCCATTGGGCTCTGACTATATGGAGACGCGGTCCGCTCGCCACCCTTTTATAGGGGGCTAAGAGTTGCTGAGGGCCCAGGGCAAATAGGGGCGCCATTCATCCAGAATTACCCTATTTTGCAGCATGCGGTAGGGATTGGGTTGGGGCGCCCGCGGTTCCCGGACCAGCTTCATCTTGGCTTCTTCCGGCGTGAATCCGGCCTTGCGCAGGTTGCACTTGGAGCAAGCGGCCACCACGTTTTCCCAGGTGTGCGCTCCCTTCTGTCGTCTCGGCACCACGTGGTCCAGGGTCAATTGCTGGCTTTTGGTGCCGCAATACTGGCAAGTGTACTTGTCCCGCAGGAAGATCTCTTTCTTGGAAAGCTTGCGCGGAGCGAAGGGCCGCTTGACCAGGTAGGCCAACCGTATAATCGAAGGAACCTCGAAAACCGTTGAGACGGTGCGGACCTGCCCCCGATGGTTTTCCAGCAACTCCGCCTTCCCCTTGCCCAGCAAGATTATCGCCCGGCGTGCTGTGGAGACATTTATCGGGACGTAGTTGAGGTTGAGGACCAAGACTGGCGAGGCTAAAACTCCCAAAGCCGCCTGCGACGGGCTGCGTCTACCGTCGTCGGCAACTACCGCCTCAGACTCACCTTGACCAGCCTTGCGCTTTGCAGCCACTGGCCCCAGCACCTCGCTTAGCTATAAATTCGGAAAATCGTATCCCAATTATATACCAGATTAGCAACGGAATAGGAAGTTCAGCAAGGCAACGGACATCTGCGCGGCTTGCGGCAGAAGTTTTGAGCCAGGCGCCATACTCTCCTTAGACTCCCTGAGCCTGGCCATTGATATTCCCGTCCAGCTAGCTGACTACGGTAGGTAAATCTTGGGGCTCGCGAATACTTCTTAACATAAAGAATGATGTCATTCCGAGTTATCATGCCCCGGCGGGGCACCACCGACAGATGAAAATGGGTTCTGTGCCGGCTCATGGTTCGACAAGCTCACCACGAGCGGGTGCCTGGGCCGTTCGTCCGGAGCCGGTCGAAGGGCGGACGGGCTATTTTCAGAGTAGCCGGAAGGCAGTGGAGACGAGGAATCTAAGGTTTCTTGGTCGAGGAGTTTATCCTGAGCCGCGCCAAAGGGCTCCCAGGAAATGCCAGGGGAAATGACATGGCGATCTGGATCTTCAGCTACACTATATACCGTTATGAGCCCTCTTGGGGGAAGTACGCCCCAACAAAAGCTCCCACGCCATCCTTGGCAATGCGGGATTTAGGGGAGGTCGAAGTTGGAAGCCGCCCTGCGGGCTTATTGCGGCGGAAATTTCTCCGGATCGCCGGATTTGTCTATCTGCTTCAGCTTTTCCACTTTTTCCTTCAACTCTCCGGCGCCGTCCTGCAGCCCGCTCTGGAACCCCTTGGCCTTCTCATCCCAATCTCCGGGCACCAGTTTCACCGCCCGTATGGTAACGCCAAAGTTGTCGGTCATGAAGGTTCCCAAGGGAGATGCGGCGATGTCGGTTTGGATCCGCCCCACCGTAAAATGTTGTAACCCGGTCAGAATCCCCGAAAGGAAGAGGAATCCCACGATGATCCCGATGAACATGCCAGATAGACGGTCCACCGGACCGGCCAGGGGAATCACCTTGGATACCGTCTGCAGAAGGGCGCTCAGCCAGGCCGAGAGTATAATCAAGGCGAGGAATATCGCGATGAAAGCGATTATCGTCTGTACGTTTTCATTCGCGGACAGAAACGAGAAAAGGTTCCCCACCGGCTCGGCAATTCGGCTGGAGATAGCCAAGCCAAGAATTATCACTACCAGGGGCACTATCATGCCGATAAACCCAGACTTGAACCCCCATAACGCCATTAGTCCCCACACAACCAACACCAATATATCTACCCAGTTCATAGCTGTGCCTCTTTTCGCCTGTTTCCGGGGGGATCTTGAACAAATTTTAACACTCAGACCTCACGAAGAACGCGCTTTTCGACCCCTTCTATCAAAGGTTTAGCACAACTTGCCCCGCTTTCAAGGGCTCGGCAAAGGTTTAGCACAACTTGCCCCGCTTTCAAGTGCTCGGCAA
Source organism: Chloroflexota bacterium (assembly GCA_022561675.1). Classification (GTDB taxonomy): domain Bacteria; phylum Chloroflexota; class Dehalococcoidia; order Lucifugimonadales; family UBA3495; genus JADFQT01. Next base: position 3,653 of record JADFQT010000087.1, on the reverse strand, counting down.
AGGTTTAGCACAACTTGCCCCGCTTTCAAGGGCTCGGCAAAGGTTTGGCACAACTTGCCCCGCTTTCAAGGGCTCGGCTAAGGTTTGGCACAACTTGCCCCGCTTTCAAGGGCTCGGCTAAGGTTTGGCACAACTTGCCCCGCTTTCAAAGGCTCGGCAAAAGTTTGGCATAACTTGCCCCGATTTTCAAAAAGCCCCTATATCTTGTATAACAAACTTCTCCGCAACAGGGTTAGCAGCCAAACTGCCAGCAGACCGTACATATAGCCGCCAATAACGTCACTGGGCCAGTGCAGCCCCAAATAGACCCGGGACCACCCAACAGCTAGAATTAGCAGCCCCAAAGCAACCTGCACGCTCCGACGGATTAATGGGGATTGAATCGACTCTTCGGCCAGCCAGACCAGCAAACCCCAAAATATCGCGGCGAAGAGAGCGTGCCCGCTGGGGAAACTAAGCGAGGTGGGAGCTACATCAAGTAGCAGATATTCTGGCCTGGTTCTACCCACTACCAGCTTTAGCAGATTGCCGGCCCCGATGGGTACCAAGCTGAGCAGCATCATTACCGCGACATCGCGCCGCCGCCACACCAGCGGCAGGAATACAGCTACTCCCATCATACTCAAGGCAATTGGGGTATCTCCCAAATATGATACTGTCATCGCGGCTTTCGTCAGCCAGGGAGACTGCGGGCTTTGCAGCCATAGAAGGATGGCCAAGTCGCCGGGGAAGCGGGTGAAAACGGAAGCGAGTACGAAGAGGAGCAGCGTGAGGAAGGCCAGTCCTAATTTCAGGCGAAGCGTCCAATCCCGGAGCATCCAAACATTATCACGGAGGCCTGTTGCCAAATTTCGCAACCACATCTCGACAATTTATACCAGCCGCGTCTCCTACAGCAACAAGTGGCGGCATGGCTCTGATGCTATAATTCCCCTAACCTCTTAAAGGCCGGGAGCAGGCGCATTGGGCGAATCGACTCAGGTAATCGCCATAGACGGTCCGGTAGCCGCGGGGAAGACCACGGTGGGCAGGGAGCTGGCCAGAAGGCTGGGCCTCAACTACCTGGACACCGGAGTCATGTACCGGGCCATCACCTGGCTTGCCCTCCGGCGAAAGGTATCTATCGCTGATGAAGCCGGTCTGGGCCAATTGGCTCAGGAAAGCACCATACGCTTGGTCGGTCAGGATAGCAGCACGGTATTGGTTTCCGGGGAGCGGGTTGGGCCGGAACTTTGGGAACCCAAGGTTGTCCGGAACGTCTCCCGGGTCGCCCGGGTGCCGGAGGTGCGCCGCGCCCTGGTGGAACAGCAGCGGGCCCTGGCGGCTGAGGGGCGAATGGTCATGGTGGGACGGGATATCGGCACCGTTGTCCTGCCCGACGCCGACTTGAAGCTGTTCATCACTGCTTCGGCAGAAGTGCGGGCCCGCCGGCGTTGGCAAGAGTTGCGGGACCAGGGGCAGGACCCGGATTTTGACCAGGTCCTTGAAGAAACCCGAGAGCGGGACCGTATCGACTCCCAGCGCGCCGACTCCCCGCTAATCCCGGCGGAGGACGCCGTGCTGGTCGAAACCGATGATTTGAGCGCCGAGCAGGTGACCGACTTGATTATTCAGCAGGTCCGGGAGCAAGTCCAAAAGCAGACCCAGCTAAATTCGGGGTCGGGCCAAAATTGAGCTGGGCGTACCGAGCCGGGCGTGCGGCAACTCGCTTTTGTCTCACCTTTTTTGGGCGGCTGGAGGTAACCGGACAGGAATGCGTACCACCTTACGGTCCGCTGATCGTGGTATCCAACCACCTCTCCTACAACGACCCTCCCGCGCTGTTCGCCAGCCTTCCTCGCTCCCTCAGCTATCTGGGCAAGGTGGAGCTATTTTCCAACCCGGTTAAAAGAACCGTTATGGGCTGGGTAAATGTGTTTCCTCTGGACCGCGCCAGCACCGGTGTCGATGGGATGCGAACGGCGCTTGAATTGCTGGCACAGGATAGGGCTCTGGTAATCTTCCCGGAAGGTAGGATTAGCTTGGACAAGACCCTGGAGCGGGCGAAGGGAGGAGCGGCTTTTTTGGCCATCAAGTCCCAAGCGCCAATTTTACCCGTGGGAATCAGTGGAACGGAAAGGTTTCCACCCTGGCGGATGTTATTTCCCTTCCGCCGCTACCGGGTGAATATTGGCCCGCCCTTTACGCCGCCGGTGCTGGAAGGACGGATCGGACGGGAGGCGATTAACGGCGTGGCGGACATGATGATGAACCGCATTGCCGTTCTGCTACCGGAGGAGTATCGGGGGGTCTATGCCCTAACCCAGAGGGAGGACCGGCACGCCCCGACCGAGTCCGCCCCGGCCACCGACGTTCCAGCCTGATGCCGGCCGCCGCCACTACATCGGGGCGCTGTGGATTGCCTGGGTATCTAACCTGGGTATCTAAATGTTAATCCTCTTGCTGAGGCTGACAAGGGCATGTAGATATCGGCGCGCGAGAATCCACCTTGGCATGAGGAATGTCGTCATTCCGATCCGGAACTTAGTGGAGGCGAGGATTCTAAGAGGGTGTTTAACAAGCCCCTCCCCTTACCAAGGGGGAGGTTAGGTGGGGTTAGGAGACCCCCTCTGAATCTCCCCCTTAGCAAGGGGGAGACATTGGGTTTTTAAACACGCTCAAAGATTTCTCGGTCGCGGAGTTTATCTTGAGCCGAACCGAAGGGCTCCTTGGAAATGGCATGGGGATCTGGGATTTCAGCTACAAAACCGCCTCTCTGTCAAACCTTGGTAGAGGGGCATACCAGCTTTTCAAACACACAGTTTGCCCCGAGTCCAGACCGGCCTAAACAGGAGGTCTGAAGTCGGGGCATTATAGCTGGCGGAGAGGGGTCTCGATTCCCTACCGTGCTATGGCCGGCACCGGAAGGTCGATGTCGTACAAGGAGACTACCTCATCGATGGCGGCGGCGGCCTTGTCATCTGGATTCACCAGGGGCAGCCGCGGAGCACCGACATTGAAACCCGCCTGGTTGAGCGAATACTTGACCGGAATCGGGTTGGCGATGGTGAACATTATCTTGAAGATGGGCAGTAGCCGCCGATGCTCGGCCCCAGCCCGCTCCACGTCCCCTTCCAGCAGCAGGCCCATCATCTGTTTTATCTGGCTGCCCACCAGGTGGGAAAGGACGCTGACCACGCCGTAGCCGCCCATCGCCATAATCGGGAAGGTCTCGTCGTCGTTGCCGCTCCAGACCCGAAAGTCCGCCGGGGCGCCGTCGATAATCCGGGCGATCTGGTTCAAATCGCTGCTGGCCTCTTTGACGCCCACGATGTTGTCCACCTGGCTGAGCCGGAGGGTGGTCTGGTCGGTCATGTTGAGACTGGTCCGGCTGGGCACGTTGTACAGAATGCAGGGCAGGCGCACGTGCTCAGCTATGGTCTTGAAATGCTGGTACAGGCCTTCTTGGGGCGGCTTGTTGTAGTAGGGCACCACCAGCAGCAGCCCATCGACGCCGGCCTCTTCCGCTTGCCGGCTCAGCTCTATCGTTTCCGAGGTGCTGTAATTGCCGGTACCGGCCACCACCGCGCCCCGGTCGCCAACAGCGCTTTTGACCTCGGCGAACAGCCTGAGCTTTTCCTCGGTGCTGAGCGTGGGGGATTCTCCAGTGGTTC
>JADFQT010000086.1 GCA_022561675.1 Chloroflexota bacterium | reverse complement strand
GGCTCGGGTGCTGAATACTACTACTTCATGGTACAAGTGCAGAATTTTCTAAATTCTTACCTGCCTACATGGAAACAGTTGGCTCAAGAATTCGACCGAACCAAAGTCAAAATGATTGACAGGTACTTGTGGCAGAATAACGCACCTCTGGCTTGGACGGGCTGAGCCGGGGACACGGCATTGGCCATAGCTTGAAAGCAATCTCACGGCCCAAAGCCAGAGGAGGATAAACCCCTTGGCTAGTCACACGCCCCTGGAACGAGAACTACTGGAAAAGGCCGCCAGGTACCTTCCCGGCGGAAGCGGCGGTAACACCAACTTCCCGGCCGAGCTGCAATTCCTGGCCCGGGAGGGTCGGGGTGGCAGGATCTGGGACGTCAGCGGCAATGAGTACATCGACTGGCTGATGGGGTCTGGGCCCATGGTCCTGGGACACGCTCATCCCGGCGTTCAGGAAGCGGTAATGGAGGCCGTGTCCCAGGGCAGCACCTTTTTCACCATCAACGAGAAGGCCGTGCTGCTGGCCGAGGAGCTTTGCCAGGCCGTCCCCTGCGCGGAGAAGGTCCGCTTCACCACCAGCGGCACCGATGCCTGTTTCCAGTGTATGCGGGCCGCCCGCGCCTTTACCAAGCGAGAAAAGATACTGAAGTTTGAGGGTGGATTCCACGGCACCAGCGACTACGCCCTGATGAGCGTGACCTCGACTGCGGGCGAGGAATTCCCGCAGGCGGTAGCCAGCTCCGGCGGCATACCCGCCGTCATTCAGGATCTTATGCTGGTTGCCCCCTTTAATGACCTGGAAACCACTACAGCTATAATCGAGGCCCACCAGCAGGAGTTGGCGGCGGTCATTATAGAGCCTCTGCAGCGGATCATCGCTCCTCAACCCGGCTTTCTCCAGGGGCTCCGCGAGTTGACCGCCAAGCATAACATCCCGCTGATTTTCGATGAGGTAGTCACCGGATTTCGGCTGGCCTACGGCGGGGCCCAGGAGTATTACGGGGTCACGCCGGACCTGTGCTCGATGGGTAAAATCATGGGCGGGGGATACCCCTTGGCGGCGGCCATGGGCCGGGACGACATCATGTCGGTTTACGACCAGGGTTTGGCTGCCTCTGATACTTATGTAAACCAGATCGGCACTCTGAACGGCAACCCCATCGCCTGCGCCGCCGGACTGGCGACCTTGGCGGAGTTGCGGAAAGAAGGAACTTACCAACGCCTGCATGCAATTGGCGAACGGGTCCGCCAGGGACTGCTGGAAAGCTGCCGGGAGCAGGGCATTGCGGTTCAAAGCTGCGGCGAAAACGTCCTCTTCGACGTGTTCTTTTCCCGCCGGCCGGTGCGGAATTACCGGGACACGTTGGCGGGCGACTCGCAGATGACCAACCGGTTTAACGCCGGGATGCTGGCCCAGGGCGTCTTGAAGGCTTGGCCTCAAAAATTCTACCCATCCCTGGCCCACACCGATGAGGACATAGAACGCACGATAGCGGCCTTTAAAGCCGTAGTCCCCACGCTGCTGGAATAAAAGGGAGAGCAGCAATGCGTACCAAGAAAACGACTTTGACCGCAGAAGAACTGCTCCGACTGTCAACCACCGGCAGTCGTTACGAGTTGGTGAAAGGAGAGCTTTTCGAGATGCCACCAGCTGGAGGCAGACATGGTGGTGTCGCCATGCAGATTGGAGCTTTATTAAATGCCTACGTTCGTGCCCATTCGCTTGGTCAAGTCTTCGCTGCGGAGACCGGGTTTATTCTTAGACGGGATCCGGACACCGTTCGGGCTCCGGACGCCGCCTTCGTGGCCAAGGACAGACTGCCGGCGGGAGAATTGCCGCCGGGCTATCTGGAGATGGTGCCCGACCTGGCCGTGGAGGTAGTATCGCCCGGTGATTCGGCACGGGAAGTGAGAGAAAAGGTTGCTGATTGGATGCGGGCGGGAGTGCGCCTGCTCTGGGCGATTGATCCGGCGACTCGATCGGTGACAGTTTACCGCTCGACGGACGACTTCAGCGTTTTATCGGAAGATGCCTCCCTGGACGGCGGCCAGGTCATCCCCGGTTTCTCCACCAATATCAAGGACCTGTTTTCCTAAGCTGCTGTTGTCAGCCGGGCCTCGACCCTGCCGCAGAATCCCAAAAGCCCCGGTTGCCATACCAGGGCTTTTGGATACCTGGATCGATTAGGGAATAACTCTAGCTTCCGGCGCCTATCTTCAGCTGCAGCGGCTTAGTGTCGATGATGTGCTTCTGAAGACCCATTTCCTGATGGCTGAATCCCAGGGCCAAGCCAATTAGCTGGGGCAGGTGCAAAATGGGCAGGTTTATGCTGCGATTTAGCTGCTTCGATGCCTTGGGCTGGTAGCCGTCCAGGTTCAGGTGGCAGAGCGGACAGGGCGTCACCATGGCGTCGGCGCCCAGCTCCTTGACCTCGGCGGTGTGCTTGGCGACCATGGCCACCGAGTTCTTCTCGTTGATGGTGAGGATGGGGAAACCGCAGCAGCGGGTCTTGCCCGCGAAGTCCACCAGCGTGGCTCCCACCTTTTCAATCAAGGTCTCCAGCGAGGTCTGCCTTTCCGGGTGTTCCTCGATGTCCAGGGCCTCCGTCGGTCGGACGATGTAGCACCCGTAGAAAGGCGCCACCCGCAGACCGGAAAGGGGCCGGGTAACCTGGGCCAGCAGGTTGTCCAGCCCATAATCTTCGATGAGAATCCAAAGCAGATGCTTGGGCTCGGCGGTCCCCTTGTACTCCAGACCCTCCTCGGCCAAGTAGGAGTTGATCTGGGCCAGATATTCCGGATCGCGCTTCATCCGCAAGTTGGCCTGACCCATCACTCCCTGGCAGGTACTGCAGATGGTCAGGATCGGCAGGCCGGCTTGCTCAGCCTTGGCAAAGGTCCTGGCATTGAGCGTGTCGCTAAAGAGCTGATTCTTCTCCTGCATCACCCCCGCACCGCAGCAGGTCCAGCCGCTAATCTCCTGGATTTCAATACCCAGTTTTTGGCAGATGAGCTTGGTAGCGGTATGGAGCTCAGGGGCTCCTCCCTGAGACACGCAGCCGGGAAAGTAAGCGTATTTCACCTAGGTCCTCCGAATATGATCTAGTAATGGCGTAGATGTGAAGCGGCTAATTTTTGGTGGCTGACTTACTTCGGGGGTTGACTTACCTTGCTGAATAAGCGGCGCACGCTCTGAACATTCTCCACGCTCTTGTGCACCAGGGGAGGCAGCTTGCCGTGGGTCATGGCGCGCAGTCCTACGGGCAAGAAGCTGAATAGCGCCGGCAGGTTGAACATGCCCACGGTCTTGACCGGTAACCGCAGCTCGTCGAGGCGGCCGGAGTGGGCCACCGACTCGGTAAATGCCTCGGCGTGGCGCGCGCCGTTGTTGTCACCCAAGCCCAGTGAGATAGCCTGCTCGCGCAGCGCCATAATCCGGTCCATCGGCGCCACCCCTTTGGGGCAAACCTGCACGCACTCGTTGCAGCGGGTGCAATCCCACATGCCGGAAGGTAGACTGAGTTGCTCCAGCCTGCGCTGAGACACTCCGGCGGCATCCCCATCCCGGGGGTCGGCGGTAAAACGGTAGGCCTTGGCCAGCGCCGCCGGACCGAGGAAGGTCGGGTCCACCTCCAAAACGGTGCAATCGGAGACGCAGGCCCCGCACATGATACAGGCGGTCACACTGGAAAGGTGGAGCATGGATTCGTTGGAGGCGATGTACTCGCCTTCGGGCTCGGGACCCTGGGGTTGCAGGTAGGGTTCCACGGCGCGAATCTTGTCCCAGAAGGTGTCGAAGTCAACCACCAGGTCCTTCACCACCGGCATGTTCCCGGCCGGTTCCACCGTCACGACCCCTTCAGAGTTGAGGGATTCCGACGCCCTGGTCTTGCACGCCAGGACGGCGTGCCCATTTACTCTCATGGCGCAGGAGCCGCAGATGGCGCTGCGGCAGGAACAGCGCAGGCTCAATGTGCCGTCCATTTCCTCGCGGATCTGGATTAGCGCATCCAATACCGTGGCGGTTTCGGGGACCGCCAGAGAAAATTCCTGCCAGAAAGAAGCCGGCGCTCCGGCATCGGGGTCATACCTTCTAATGTTGACTTTTACATCCATAAGTCGTCAGTATTTTCGCTCCTCGGGAGTCCACTTGGTTATGGTGACCGGCAAATAACCCAGCTCTGGACCTTCCTCGCCTCTGGTCACGGTGATGTGCTTGAGCCAATTTTCATCGTCCCGCGTCGGGAAATCGGTACGAGCCTGGGCCCCCCGGCTCTCCTTACGCTCCAGGGCTGATACGGCTATAGCCTCACCACAGTCCAGCATGTATCCCAGCTCCAGGGCAAAGACCAAGTCGGTATTGAACACCCGGCCCTTGTTGTGCACCGGCACCTGGGCATATCTGGCCTTCAACTCCGGAATGAGCCGCAGGGTCTCCTCCATCCCGGCCTGGTTTCGGTATACGGCAATGTTCTTGTTCATGGTATCGCCCAACGCCTGCCGGATGCTGCCCCATCGGTCTCCGTTGTCGGGCCGGTCCAACATCGCTTGGATGCGGGCTTCCTCTTTACGCACGGCCTCGTCCTCGTTGAACTCAATGAAGTCCATGTCTCTGGAGGCGGAAGCGGCGTGGTTTCCGGATCGCTCCCCAAAGACTATGGTATCAAGCAGGGAGTTGGCCCCCAGGCGATTGCCGCCGTGGACGCTGACGTTAGCGCATTCCCCGGCGGCGTAGATACCAGGCACGTTGGTTAGACCGTCGATATCGGTTTTAATTCCACCCATGATGTAGTGCATACCCGGTCGAATGGGGATGGGCTCCTTGATCATGTCGGCGCCGGCCAGGTCGATGCCGATTTCCCGGATCTGGCTGAGCTTCTCCAGGATCAGGGCCTCACCCAGATGGGTACAGTCCAGAAATAGGCACCCATCAACGCCGTTTCCGGCATCGATCTCCGTCTGCTCAGCGCGGGACACCACATCGCGGGAAGCCAACTCCATCATGTTGGGCGCATACTTCTCCATGAAGCGATCGCCGTTCCTATCGCGGAGAAAGGCTCCTTCACCCCGAGCCGCCTCGGAAATCAGCACGCCGCTGCCCGCCAGGGTCGTAGGATGGTACTGGACCATCTCCATATCCATCAGGCGGGCTCCGGCGTTGTAGGCCAGTCCCATACCGTCGCCGGTGACAATCAGAGCGTTGGTACTGGGCTCGAAGAGGCGCCCGCAGCCTCCGGTGCAGAAAATGACGGTTTTGGCGCGGATGGCGTGCAGCTGCCCGGTACGGATTTCCAGCGCCAGCACACCGGCCACCTGCTCGCCGTCCTGAATCAGCGAGGTGACGAACCACTCCTCGTAGCTGCGTATCCCCGATTTGACCAGCTGCTCGAACATTACGTGGAGCATCGCCTGCCCGGTGAAGTCCCCCACGAAGAAGGTCCTGGCCCGCCGTTGGCCGCCAAAGGCCCGGGTGCCCAACTTGCCCTCGTCGTCCCGATTGAAGGTGACACCCATGTGCTCCAGGTCGATCAGGGAGTCGCCAGCCGCCTGGCACATAATTTCGATGGCATCCTGGTCTCCCAGGAAGTCGCTGCCCTTGATAGTGTCATAGGCGTGTTCTTCCCAATCGTCCCCCCGATCGGTCAGGGCGGCATTGATACCCCCCTGCGCGGCGTTGGAATGGCTGCGCACCGGATGCACTTTACTGATTATGGCGGTATTGGCGCCACCGGCTTGGGCGGCGATGGCAGCCCGCATGCCCGCGAGCCCGGCGCCGATTACCAAGACATCATGTTCCAGCATTCTGTTCCCCTCGTCCTCTCTGGATCAGCCCCGGGTACCAGTCCCCGAGACCAGTCACGGAGTGGCGGCTAAAGTGTGGGTTGTTCCGGCTAGCCGGAAGAGACGCCGCTAATCATCTCCGCTAATTATCTCCCAGGTGCCGCATCGCCAGCAACAGCGAAGCGACGCTTTTCGCGTCTTGAATCTCTCCCCTGGTGATCAGGTCCATGGTTTGGGCCAAGGGTACTCGAATCACCGTGATATTCTCATCAAAGTCGGCGTCCAGCTGGGCGGGACTCAGCTCGGTGGCCAGGTAGGCGTGCATGAATTCGGTGCACCAGCCGGGAGAAACCCAGAAGCCGGCCAAGCGCTTGATCTTGCCCGCAGTATACCCCACCTCTTCCTGTAATTCGCGAAGCGCCGCATCTTCGGGGGCTTCATTCTCTTCAATTCCACCGGCGGGCACCTCCAGCAGGTGTGACTCCACCGACTTTCGGTATTGCCGCACCAGCAGTACGTTGCCCTGGCTGTCCAGGGGCACCATGCAGACCGAATCCGAATGCTCGGCTATTTCCCTGGTGGTCAGCCGTCCGTTCGGCAGGCGAACCGTATCCACCCGCAGGTCCAAGATACGGCCTTCGTAGACCAGCTTGCTCTCAACAGTGGGCTCTCCGGCGCCGTCTTCAGCCATTTAGCTAGTTGCTCACTGGCCCCGTACACTGAACCCAAGCCGGCGGGTCAACGTGGCATAGAAATGACTGTGGGGCATGGACCGGAGGAATTTGGCCTTTAGCGGGCTCTGTTTAATTTTAACCCAATCGCCGGACTTCATAGGCAAGTCCTCAAAACCGTCCACGCTAAGTGCCGCATCCTGGGCTCCCTCCAGGTGGAATTCCACCTCAGCAGCCGGATCCAGCACCAGGGAGGCCGACAGCCCCACATGGGCGGCGATGGGCTTCAACACCAGGCTTTGGGATAGGGGGTCCAGTATGGGACCTCCCACCGCCAGGCTGTAACCGGTACTGCCGGTAGCGGTGGAAAGTATCATGCCGTCTGCCCGCAGCGATGCCAGGTCGGCTCCGTCGATACGGGCCCGTATGGTGAGCACTCGAGACACCGACCCCCGCGCCATCACTACGTCGTTCAGCGCGTGAAAAGGCCCCTCGGCTTGGCCGGCCTCCGGCCTCGCTTCGCTTCTTACCAATTCGGCCTGAACCATATTGTGCTCTTCCACTCGACAAGAGCCGTTAAGATACTGGGGAAGTCTTTCCAAAGCCTCGTGTACTTGCAGTTCAGTCATGAACCCCAGCCGGCCCATGTTAATGCCCAGGATAGGGATACCCCAGGGAGCGGTGACTCGGACAGCCCGGAGAATGGTTCCATCGCCGCCGGCGGTGATCACCAGGTCCGTCTCCCCGGCCCGTTGCCGCAGGCTCTCCAGATCCTCCGCCGGAGAAATCCAGCTGCTCTGCTGAGGCGACAGCTCGTTCGCTATCGCATTGCTCAGGTCCAGCGCCTCGGGTATCCGGGCGTTGTATATGATTCCAATCGTCTTCATCGAAAAAACAGCCGACAAACCAGCTGCCGCTGGATTGCCGCAACCCAGTTCTGCCAGGCAACGTCTACTGCGATAGCAAACGAGCTATCGTCTCAGGGGGCGCGAGTGTTTCTACCTGTTGGTCAGCCCCTAGCCAGACCCGGCTATTCTGAAGCAACTGGCAGTCTAGCATCGGCCATATCGAGTGTCAATTCTGCCGGACCGGCAGGCCTAAGCCGGGGACCTTAACCAGAATGGGCACCGACCCAAGGCAGCTGGTGGAAACGGGGATTCAGGAGCCGATGCCCGGGAGGGCTCTGGCCGCACCCTCCGCGGCCCTGAGCACCATCCCGGGAGCCACGCCGATCCACACCGTGGCTACAGCGGCCACGGCGAGAGCGAATTTGGAAACGGGGGAAGCGGCCACGCCTTCGTCGCTGGGCGGCGCCTGCAAGAACATGACGCGGATTACGCGGACGTAGTAGTAAGCCGATACCACACTGTTTACCACGCCGACGATGGCCAGCCAGGCGAGTCCGCTGTTCACCGCCGCGGTGAAGATGTAAATCTTGGCGATAAAAATGCTGGTCGGCGGGACGCCGATCAGCGCCACCAGGGACAGGGCCAGGGCCACCGCGAGAAAGGGAGACCTCCGGACCATACCTGCGTAGTCATCGATCTCGTCGCTGTCGATTCGATGCCCAATGGCCACGATGGCAAAAAAGGCGGTGAGGTTTGCGGCGGCATAGGCACCCAGGTAAAACAGGACGCTACTGGGACCCAGGGTGGAGAAGCCACCGTCGTCCCCGGCACTGACGATAGCCGCAACCCCTACCAGAATATACCCGGCGTGGGCGATGGTACTGTAGCCAAAGAGCCGCTTCAGGTTGGTCTGAACTATAGCGGCCAGGTTGCCGATGGTCATGGACGCCGCCGCCAGGGCCGCCAGCAAGATGGCCCAATCCAGGCTAACATCCAGGAAGCCGGAGTATAAGACTCGGAGCAACAGAGCAAAGGCCGCCGCCTTGCTGGCCACCGACAGAAAGGCCACCACCGGCGTGGGGCCGCCTTCGTATACGTCCGGCACCCACATTTGGAAGGGTACGGCCGAGAGCTTGAAGCCAAACCCAACCAGCAGCAGAATAACCCCCACCAGCAGAGCATAGCTGCCGAAGGGGACGTTTTGCTGGGCCGGGGAGCTAAAGCTCTGGGCAATGCCAGCCAGGGTTGTGCTGCCGGTAAACCCGTAGATCAGCGCCATTCCGTAGAGCATGATGGCCGAGCTCAGAGCCCCGACGATCAAGAACTTCATCCCGGCCTCGCTGGACTTGGCCGTCAGCAACAGGGCGGCCAGGGCCGCCAGGGGCAGGGTGGTCAGCTCCAGGGATATATAGATGGTAATGAGCTCGGATGCCCCGACCATCAGCATCATACCGGTGGCCGAGATCAGAATTAGCCCAAAGAACTCCCCTCGATTCCGGTCCATCCGCCGCACGTAGTCAACCGAGGACAGCACCACCAGGCCGGTAGCGGCCAGCACCAAAAAGTTGAAAAACAGGGAGAATCGGTCCACGTCCAGGCTGCCCGCCAAGACGCTGTCGGCGGGCACCAGGTTGCTCGCGCCCGGGAATCCGAACAATCCGAGCAAGTCGAAAATTTGCAGCAGACTGAAACCCAGGGGAACCAGCATCCCCAAGAAGGCCACGGCGGGCAACGGGGCCCGGCGGCCAAAGGCCAGGTCGACAATA
>JADFQT010000085.1 GCA_022561675.1 Chloroflexota bacterium | reverse complement strand
TGAAAAGGGGGACTGAGGGGGATTTCCCCAAACGGTGGCTGCTCCAACCGTGTTTACCTATATATTCTAGGCTCAGTAACCTGCTAGGGTCCGAATTTGGTTAGCTTGCCCGAGTGGGACAGGGCCAGCAGCATGATGTTGGTGGCGGGAATCCGCCCAATGGACCCCAACCCGCAGGCTTTTTCATCGAATGACGCTACTCCCTCGCCCCGGGTCAAGGAGGAGTTCAGCATAAAAGGCACCGGGTGCCAGCTATGCGCCGCCATAATTGCGGGAGTCGCGTGATCCCCGGCCACCATGAAAACGTCCGGGTTTAGAGCGCGGATTTGGGGAATCAGCGGGTCCAGCGCCTCCAGAGCCCGCACCTTGGCGTCGAAGTCACCATCCTCTCCAGCGGCGTCGGCAGGCTTGTAATGGATGAAGAAAAAATCGTGGGCATCGTAGTTAGCCCGCAGAGTCTCCACCTCATCGGAGAAGCTCATGCCGGTGGGTATGATTTTCATGCCGGCCACCGTAGCCAGACCTCGATACATGGGATAGGCAGCGATGGCCGCCGGTTGGAGCCGGTAAACTTCGCCCATGGGCGGCAGGCTGGGCAGTTGGGCCCAACCGCGCAGCAGCACCATGTTGCCTCGCTCCTCTTCCGAGAGCAGCCGTCTGGCCTGGTCGACAAACTGATTAACCAGCTGGGCGGTTTTCTTGGCCGCAGGCTCCAGGGGCTTTACCTCCAGGGCCGGCACGCCGGTGATCTGGGGATCGGTCTCACTCACCCGCTCGGACAATCCCTCGCCCCGAAGCCGCAAAACGAACCGGTAATCTTGCACCGGGAACACATCCACTCGCACTCCATCCAACTCGATGCCGTCCAGCCGACGGCACAAGGGGGCACTCAGCTCGGTGGGAATACGTCCGGCCCGCCGGTCGACCAACGACCCGCTATCGTCCACCGTGCAGAAATTGCCCCGGGCCGCCACGTCGCCGGGGCGCAACTCCACCTCAACGCCCAGGGCCTCCAGGGCGCCCCGGCCAATCAGGTACTTCAGAGGATCGTAGCCAAATAGCGCCAGGTGACCCGGTCCGCTGCCGGGAGCCACGCCGGGCAGCACCGGCGTGGTCAAACCACAGGCGCTCTCTTGGGCCATGGCGTCCAGGTTGGGCAAATTCGCGGTTTCCAGCTCGGAGCGGCCCGTATCCGGGTGGGCCAGCCCCCCCAAACCATCCACCACCAATAACACAATTTTGGACGGGGTGGAAACGTAGCAGTCGCGCAGTTGCTCCAAGTCTATCATTTGTCTACATTCACTCCCGGCCGCATGGCCCGTGTGTAAAATGTCATTGCGAGAAGTCCCGATGTAATCGGGACGACGAAGCAATCCCAGAGGGGCTAGATTGCTTCGCTTTGCTCGCAATGACCAAAAGAAGGCTTCTCACACTCCCTCTAGGCGTCGGGCAGTGCGGCTATCCCGGGTAGCTCTTTGCCTTCCAAAAACTCTAGGGATGCACCGCCGCCGGTAGAAACGTGGGTCATCTGGTCCACCAGTCCCAGCTTTTCCACCGCCTCCGCGGTCGAACCCCCGCCTACGATCGTGGTCGCGGTGGTCGCGTCTTTGAGCCCACCGATTGCCGTCGCTACCTGCCGAGTTCCCAGGCTGAAGCGCGGCATCTCGAAAACCCCCATCGGTCCATTCCAAATGATGGTTTTGCACTCTGCCAGCCCCTTGGCAAAAGCGCTGGCAGATTCGGCGCCGATATCCATGATATACCAGCCTTTCGGCACCTCATCCGACGGCACAGTTCGGACCTCCCTGGGGTCGACGGCGAATTCACTGGCGACGACCAGGTCCTCGGGCAGGAACACCCGTATTTTTTGGGACCGGGCCCGCTCCAAGAGCTCTCTGGCGAAGTCCAGCCGGTCCTCTTCGATGGCCGACGCGCCAGTTTGGAAGCCCTGGCAGCGCAGGAAGGTTACCGACATCCCGCCGCCGATAAACAGCTGGTCCAGTTTATCCAGCAGATTTTCCAGCACCAGGATTTTATCGCTGACCTTGGCCCCGCCCAGCAGCGCTGCCACCGGAGGCTCCGGCGATTCCAGCGCCTTCCCCAGGGACTCAACCTCTCGCTGAACCAGCAGCCCCATCGCCGCAGGCAGGTGCTGGCCCACTCCCACGGTGGACGCATGAGCTCGATGGGCCACGGCGAAGGCATCCATGACGAAGCAATCAGCCAATCTAGCCAGGCTTCTGGCGAACTCCGGCTCGTTCTTCTCTTCCCCCAAGTGGAACCGGAGGTTTTCCAGCAGGATGATGTCTTTCGGCTGCATAGAGCCAATAACCGATTCCACCTTGGGACCGACACAGTCGCTGAGGTTTTGGACCGGATGCTTCAATAATATGGCCAGGCGGTCTCCCACCGGCGCCAGTCTCAGGGATTCGTCCACAGCGCCGGCGGGCCGCCCCAAGTGGGAGCAGAGGATGACCTTGCAGTCCTGCTGCAGCAGAAAATCCACCGTGGGCAGGGTGGCCCGCAGCCGCTGGTCGTAGGCAGCGATGGCGGCGTTGATTTCAAGACCCTGCTCGATGGGCACGTTGAAGTCCACCCTGACCAGAACCCGCTTCCCGGCTACATCCAGGTCGGCAAGTCTACGCTTGGACAACTCCGGTCGCTCCCTCCCGACTCCCTTTTGGCTCCCTATTATTGGCAGATGGGGCGCAGATTAACGCGGAGGAAACCTTTGGGCCGGCGAGTTGTTACCAGCCCGAAGGATTCTCCGACGGGTTTGATTTTCCCAAAGCCCACCTACCCAGGGTCTCGAAGCTGGTCAGGCCATCCTCCGGCAGGCAAAGCTCTCCCAGCGTCGCCAGGGCTTCCTCCGCCAGCTGCTGAGCCTGGGCCTCCGCGTATTGGCGGGCGTCGCATTGTTCTAGAATATTGATTATCCGCACCGTATCGTCCTGTTCTAGAACCCGTTTCATATAGATGTTGCCCAACTCCCGCTTGGTGGGGATATCAGAATGGTCAAAGGCGTAGATTATGGGCAGGCTTTTCTTCCTGTTCAGCACGTTGCTGGCGGTCGAGCCGTCTCCTTCTGGGCCCCACAGACTCGATATGTCGCGGGTTAGCTGCCAGGCCATGCCCAACTTGACGCCCAACTCCTGAAACTGGGCGCAGACATCCGGCTCAGCCCCCGATGCCAGGGCTCCCAATTGGGCGGAGCACCCAGGCAAGGACCCCGCTTTGCGCCGAACCATGTCCAGGTAATCTGCTTCGGTGACCAGCAATTGATCCTGAAAACTCAGGTCCATGTACTGTCCCTCGCACAAGGAGAGACAGGCCTGGTCCAGTGCCTTCACCGCCTGCAACACCGCATCGGGTTCCAAGCCCCATTCAGCCAGGCGCATCATGGTGCTGCGGCCCAGAGCGTGCAACCCGTCTCCGGCGTTGATGGCCTGCGCCGGACCCCACACCCACCAGATGCTGGGCCGTTCCTGCGCGTCGATACCGCCACTCTGGACCTCGCCGTGAACCAGGGTGAAATTGTACACGAACTCAACTGCCGCGGCGATGGGTAGCGATTTCCGGAAATCGCCGGACAAGGCCTGGCAGGTCACCAGGGCAATCAGCGATGGGAAATGGGCTGGCGGCGGATTATCTTCCGGTTGGCCCTGCTGGTCGGTCCACCCCAGGTGATAGCTGAGCATGTCGTATAGGAAGCCTTTCCTGGAGGAGAAGCTGGCTCGCAACTCCACATTCAGGGCTTCCCGGTATTCGGCATATTGGGCTGCTAAGGTAATGGTTTCACCGCATAAGGCATATTGGGCGGCTAGGGTAATGGTTTCACCCTCTGGAGAATCGACAGCGGCAAGGGTCCTCGCGGAAATTAACTATCCCAAACTAACCAATGTGATTTCGAAAGAGCCCTTCGGCTCGGGGGGACATTTTGGGAAAATTACCAAGTTAATCAGCATCTCGAGCTGGCTTATGACACGGCCTCTAAAATCTCACTAGCGGGTATCGCCCCTTCTCGCAGCACCTTGGCTTCATTTGAGGTTACGTCCACGACGGTGGAAGGGATACCCATCGGCGGCGGGCCGCACCGGATTATGCCCTCCAGCCGGGAACCCAGCTGCCGCTCTATCTCCTCTATGGACACCAGGTCTGGCCCGCCGCTCAAGTTAGCGCTGGTTCCGGTTATTGGACCAGCCAGTTTGCTCGCCAGAGCCAGGGGTACCCGATGGTTGGGAATTCGCACCGCTACGGTGGACCTTCCTCCCGTGGCCAGGTCCGGTACCCGTCTCCCCTTCCGGACTACCAGGGTCAGGGAACCGGGCCAAAATCGTTCCGCCAACCGAGTTCCGACCTCCGGAAATTCGTCGGTAACCATCTCAAGTTGCTCCCGGCCGGCCAGCAGCGCCGGCAGCGCCAGGTCCGCCGGCCTTCCTTTGATGGCGAAGATGCGCTCCAGCGCGGATTCGTCGAATAGGTCCGCTCCCAGGCCGTAGAGAGTGTCGGTTGGGAAGGCTACGACCCCGCCCAACTGTAGCTGACGCGCCGCAACATCTATCTCCCGCCGGAACTGATACTGGAACTTTAAATCGGGCAAATTAACCGGTTTCGAGCTTGATATAGGATACCCATTTGGAAGGTGTTGAGTTTAGCACGGATGCCGTCTGCGGTCTAATTTTGGCCCCCAAGAACGGTCGATGTTGTGGCCAATCTCTGGGTAGTCAGAGGCGTTGGGGTATGGTATATTTTTGGTGCACGGCGGGCAAAGGGGCGCAAATTCGCCGGCTGTTCCTGAAGCGATTAGTGACCTATCCTGGGGCCCGGGATACCCAAGGAGAGACCCAAGTATCGACCTGAGAACAGGTCTGGGAGCAGGGGTGACAGCAGAACCGGAATTGGCTTCGGACCTCCAGCGGGCGGCGGTGGAGGGCATGGACGGCGGCGGGATTTCCAATGGCCTTTCCGAGGGCATCGTGGTGGTTGACTTCGGTTCTCAATACAGCCATCTGATCGCCCGCCGGATCCGGGAGTTGAAGGTATATTCCGAATTGGTCCAGCCCTCCGCCACCTGGGATCAGGTCTGTCAACGCCTTAACCCCAAGGGTGTCATTCTCTCCGGCGGTCCCGCCAGCGTTTACGAGCCCAATGCCCCTCTTGTGCCGGATTGGGTATTCCAACAGGACTTGCCGGTGCTAGGCATCTGCTACGGAATGCAGGCCCTGGTTCATCAGTTGGGAGGACGAGTAGCCCCGGGGGCCAAACGGGAATACGGCCAGGCGACGCTAGAGCGAAACGAGCAGGACAATGCTTTGTTTCAGGGATTGCCCCCTTCTTGCCAAGTGTGGATGAGCCACGGGGACCGGATTGAGGAGTTGCCGGCGGGCTTTTCCGCCCTGGCTCAAACCGAAAACTCGAGCATGGCCGCCATCGGCAACGGCGGCAAGATTTTCGGGCTGCAATTTCACCCGGAGGTGGCACATACCCCCCTGGGTATGTCCATCCTGGACAACTTTCTCCGGCTGGTTTGTCAGTGTCAGGGCGCCTGGTCTCCCGCCAATTTCGTTGCCGGCGCCGTGGACCGAATTCGGCGCCAGGTCGGCGATGGTCGAGTCATCTGCGCGCTGTCGGGCGGCGTGGACTCGGCGGTGACCGCGTTGCTGTTGCACCGGGCGGTTGGGGATCGGTTGACCTGTATTTTCGTCAATAATGGAGTCTTAAGAGCCGGCGAGGCGGAGGGAGTTCAGGAGACTTTCAAGCGCAGCCTGGGTCTTAATCTGATGTACGTTGATGCCTCCCAGCGGTTCCTGGCCCGGCTGGAAGGGGTCACCGATCCGGAAGCCAAGCGTAAAGCCATCGGCGAGGAATTTATCCACGTTTTTGAGGAAATCGCTCCCGAGCTGAGCAACGCTCAATTCCTGGCCCAGGGAACCCTGTATCCAGATGTCATCGAAAGCGAAGCGCCGGACAGCCGGAACTCGGCTCGCATCAAAACCCATCATAACGTGGGCGGCCTACCCGAAAACATGGAGCTGGAGCTGGTAGAGCCGCTGCGCTACCTCTTCAAGGACGAGGTTCGGGAAGTGGGTCTGGAGTTGGGGCTGCCTCGAGAAGTGGTCATGCGGCAGCCTTTCCCCGGTCCGGGGCTGGCCATCCGCATAATTGGGGAGGTCACAGAGGAACGGCTGGACCTGCTGCGAGGATGCGACGCCATCGTCAACGAAGAGATATCGGCCGCCGGCCTGTATGAGGAAATTTGGCAAAGCTTCGCCGTTTTGACCGACAGCCGTACCGTGGGAGTGATGGGAGATTTCCGGACCTATGGTTACGTTTGTGCGATTCGGGCTGTTTCCAGCGATGACGCCATGACGGCGGATTGGGTCCGCCTGCCCTATGAGGTGCTGGCCCGCATTTCCAATCGCATAGTAAACGAGGTCCCCGGAGTCAATCGGGTGGTTTACGACATCACCAGCAAACCGCCGGGCACTATTGAATGGGAATAGACCGGAGGTACAGGACTTGAAGGTTCTCCTTCTAGGTTCGGGCGGTCGGGAACACGCGCTGGCCTGGCGCATCAGCCAGAGCCCTCACTTGGACCGGCTATGGGTTGCTGAGGGCAACGCCGGTACCGCCCGGCTGGCGACCAACCTGCCGGTTGACCCCGGCGATACTCTTTCAGTGGTTGAGACGGCCCGTTCCCTGGGTATCGACCTGGTGGTGGTTGGGCCGGAGTTGCCCCTGGCCAACGGTATAGTCGACCGGCTGTCGGAAGCCGGCATTCGCGCCTTCGGGCCCACTCAGGCGGCGGCGCGAATCGAGTCGAGCAAAGGGTTTGCCCGGGCGATAATGCAAGAGGCCGGTGTTCCCGGCCCTAGCTTCAGTGTCTTTCGGGACGAGCAGCAGGCCCTGGAATACCTATCGTCCCACCCTGGTCCCACAGTGGTCAAGGCCGACGGCCTGGCGGCGGGAAAGGGCGTGCTGCTGTGTCAGACCGCTGAAGAGGCGGCGGCGGCGGTTCGCCGATGTATGACCGAGGGTGCCTTTGGCGCCGCCGGTAAAACCGTGGTTATCGAAGAGTTCTTGACCGGCCAGGAGATCTCGGTCTTCGCCTTTACCGACGGCGAAACCATCTCGCCACTGGTTGCCGCCTGCGATTACAAGCAGGTGGGCGACGGCGATGTAGGCCCCAACACCGGAGGAATGGGCAGCTTTACTCCTCCCGAATTCTGGAACGAGGGCTTGGCGGAAGAGGTCAAACACACGGTTATCGCTCCGGTGCTGCGGCTGCTGGCCGGGCGGGGAACTCCCTATCGGGGAGTGCTCTACGCCGGTCTTATGTTAACCGAGGAAGGAATTCAGACGTTAGAGTTCAATTGCCGGTTCGGTGACCCGGAAGCCCAGGTAATCCTGCCTCTGCTGGAATCGGACCCGCTGGAAGTGATGCTGGCCTGCGCTCAGGGGACTCTGGACCAGGTTCCGGTATGCTGGCGATCAAGGGCTCATGTCGGAGTGGTGATGACCTCCGGCGGGTATCCTGGGAAATATCAGACGGGATACCGGATAACCGGTTTAGAAACGGAGATTCCCAGTTCCCTGGTCTTCCACGCCGGCACCAGGCTGACCGGGGAGGGTCCTGAAGATCCGGTGGTCACCAGCGGCGGCCGGGTGTTGACCGTGGTAGGTTGGGGGGATGACCTGGCCGATGCCCGCTTCAACGCTTACCGCCGCCTGGAGATGATCCACTTTGACGGCTGCTACTATCGCAGAGATATTGGGGAGATTCCCAGCACAGTTGAGGACGGGGCATGGCTGCCGAATCCGGTGCCGCAAAGCCTCTAGGGCTATGGGAGACTTATCGGGAGACGGCCAACCGGGGGTATTTGGCGCAATACCGGCGGCAGCGCTGGAGCCGGTTCGCGGAGTGCCGGATTTGGTTGGGCCAGGAGGCCTTGGCTGGACTCTCCTGGGATCAGGGCCTCACCCTGTTTCGGTCCTCGGGGGCCAGCGGAATCAAGGAGTTCCGGTCCAACCAGCTGGAAGAGGTAAGGGATGCTCTGGACTTCCTGCTCTATGATACCATCACGCTGGAAGTCCGGTTCGCCGAATGCGCCGCCAGTGGGGGTTCCTACCATTTGCCTGGCATGGGTAAGGAGTTCGTCTCCTACCTCCTTTGCTTGAGAGACCCGTCGCTTTTTGGAATCTGGCAAACTTATGTACCGCGGGCTCTCCGGCTGATGGGTAAGTGCCCGCCCAATTTGGGGAAGGGGCACCTGGGATTGGGATATCTGGACCTCCTGGATGCCTTGCAGAGGGTCAGGCAGGAGACCGGGTTGGCCGATTTTCGTGGGGTGGACGAATATTGTTTCGCGGTCACCCGGCGATATAAGCCGCTACTCTAGCATTATCTAGGGTTCACAAAAGTGAGTTTCCCCCATTGTTAAGGGGAGGGTCAATTAAACACCCTGACCGATCCATCAGGAGGGATATATGGTCTGGCGGGATACGCTCCGGGAGCTGAGGGATGATCTGTCCGAGATACGGGCGCAGCGTCAAAGCGATATGCAGGCGGACGAAAAGGCGCAGCAGGCCCAGAGGTTGGAACTGACCCGTATCGCCGAGTCCCTGGGCCTGACCGGCTTGCTCCAAGAGATGAACTCAGTCCTGCTTAACGGCCAGGGCGAAGTAGAGAACATCTTCTCCTGGGAAGAGGAGGAAGAAGAGGACTCCGAGGAGTCTTTGCCCATGCCAGGCAACCTCGAGGAACTCGAGGATTCGGACTACGTTAACGCAATACTTACCTGGGAGGAGGACGGCGAGCGGGAGATAGTATTGGACCTGGGGTTTGGCGAGCAGGGAATGTCTCTGCTGGTCAATGGGGTGGATATTCGCCTCGAACAGGAAGCGCTGGAACAGGCCCTGGTAGAAGCCTTCCGACAGCAGTTGGAGGTGTAACCCCGGCATTCCAGCGATGTCAGGCGATAAAAGATGGCCGGATTTTACTTAGCCTTGAATCTGTAGCTAAACACGGTCGGGGGAGCCACTACCCGAAGAAATGCTCCCTTTAAAATGGGGAACCAAGCTGGACTTTGTACATTCGGGCAGATTGGCCCCCCGGGCGGCGTAAATATAGCTGAGGGGTTTTTGCAACCGGGTCTCTGGAAGGCGACATCCGTAAAGTGCTAACCGAAACTGCTTAGGTCCGATTACCCTAGTCGCTGATTACGCTTGACTACGC
>JADFQT010000084.1 GCA_022561675.1 Chloroflexota bacterium | reverse complement strand
GGGCATCGCTTGGCGGTCCCAATGGAAATCCAGATAGGAGAATGAGATGTCGGAGGATTATTCCTGTAGTGACATCGGACTTGATTGCGACTGGAGGGCAAGTTCGGAGACCGAAGGCGAGCTGTTGCGGTTGATCGGGGCGCATTTCGTGCAGGTCCACCAGATAACTGATACCCCGGCGGACCTGGTTTTGCGGGTGAGGGAAGCAATCAAATCAAAGACGAGTAAGACCGGTTCATGCCGGGGCGGACCATCTTGAACGCGGCCCAGCTTGTAAGGTCCTTAAGCCCGCTAGACCAGTTCGTGTACCTGTTTGCCCTGACGATGCTGATCCAGGCATTGCACATGGTGGAGTACGTTGCCCAGGTCATTCAGAAATTCGTGCTTACCAGGCTGGACGAAACCAGCTACGCGCCGTCTCCTCGTGTCCCTGCCATCGCATATTGCCAGGGCACGCTGCTACGAAACGATATCGAAGCTCGGGACGCGAGTCTTCTTGACTATTTTACTGATCGAGCGACAATAGCAATCCCGGCTCGTTTTGGCAGCGGTCCAGTGGCCGGAAAGATGCGAGGACATATTGTGGCAGCTACACGGTGAGATTTCCTTCGCGAATCAATGAAAGTCAGGCCGCCAGCAGCTCCACCCCAATCATTCCTGTAGCTGAGACCGCATTTCTCAGATATGGTGTACGGTACAGTTCCACTCTACTCCGTCTCCCAATAACCAAGTTTTTCTGCCTTCGGGAGTGGAGGTGTCCGGAGTAGATGAATGGCTGTTGAAATTGCAGATGGCCGCGTGATTGGGGGCAGCCATTTTACCGTGCTGGTGGTTGAATTTCCGGCGCGTTACATGACGGCCTGGAATCCTGCCGATTAAGCCTTCAAGATGTCCCGCCGGGACAGCACCCGCTCCATCAAGGGCCGCATGCCCAGCTCGCTGGAGATGGCCAGCGACTCGTCCAGCAGGGACATGGCCTTCTCCCGGTCTCCCGACTCGTTTCGCTGGAGCAACAGGTCGGCGTAGTCGCAGCAGGTCCAGGCCAGTTCCGGCCGGTAGCCAGCCTTGCGGGAGAAAGCCAGGGCATCCTTAAAGTGGTCGCCGGCTTGTTCCAGGTTCCCCATGGTTTGCGCCAGGAGGCCCAACAAACCTTTTGGCTGGATACCCAAGATGACGGTGACTTCTATGCCTCGCCCAGGTTCCAGCGCGTTGTATTGTTCCTGAGCTGACAAGGCATCGTCCCGCTGCACCGCCATCAAGGCCAGACCAGTCCTGGCAAAAGTGGTGATAAGGGGAGTAATCGACGCCGAAGATAGGATGGTTTCAGCCGCCGCCTCGGCCAGATCGAACCGGCTGGCGACTCCGGTAATGCGAGCGACTCCCGGTATCACTATAGCTAAAAAGGCATGTTCCAGGGTCGGTCCGGGGGCGGTGAGTTGCACGACCTCCAGAAGCCTTTCTAGAAAGTCCTGGCCCTGGCTGAAGTCACCCAGCTCATACTCCAAAACTACCCGGTTTCCGAGGAGTCGCGCCTCCCGAGGGGACACTGCCAGGCCCCGGTCGCTAAAGTCGCGAGCAGCCTGCCAGCTCCCCCGGCATTCGGCAAGGGACGCGTGCGCAAACATCGTCCGGGCCAGGTAGAAGTGGTGGCGCAGCCGCTCAGCCGGGGATAGCATGGCCGCCGCATGCAGATCGGCCTCATCAGGGTCACCAAGGACAATCAGTGGCAACATGGCCCAAAAATGGGCCAGCGTCTCGGTGCGAGGATCGTCTATTCGAGGGATTAGCTCGATGGCCCGCAGGCTCCTCTCCAAGGCCTCCTGCCAGCGGGCGTAGTATCCTTCTATCTCCGCGGCACTGACCAGGGTCCGCATCTCCAGACCCACGTCCCCTTCGCGCCGGGCGATTGCCAGGGCTTGATCCAAGGCCGACTTAGCCCCAGGATAGTCGCCTTCCTCCAAGCTCAGAATCCTGCCGTAGCTGGATTGCAGGCGTCCCATCTCGAGGGAATCGGGTTTAACCAGCGCCACCGCCCGGGCGATAAGCTGGCCCGCCCCGGTAAAATGCCCCGCCACAGCGGGGAGAGGGTTCTCGGCGACCGCCACGGCTCGATCCACATCTCCGACCTCGGCGTAGTACTCAAAGGCACGGCTCAAGGTGACAACCGCCTCCTGAAGCTGGTACAAGGGGAGTGTGGCTATTTGGGCGCGGCCCAAGCCGGAGAGCAACGCGGCGGACTCAGCGTCCATCGGCTGACCCTCCTTGGCAGCCAGTGCCCGCTCGAAGTGAGCTACTGCCTCCTCGTGGGCATAAGTAGCCAGCGCCCGCTCCCCCGCCAACAATGAGTAACGTACCAGCTTCGACCTACCGATTACTGCTACCGCCTCAACAAAGTGGTAGGCCAGCTCGGCGGCGTGGGCTTCAACATCATCTCCATAAAGCTCTTCCAACACTTCACCGATGCGGGCGTGCAACCGCGCCCGCCGCGTGGAAGACAGCTCCTCTGCCAGGGTCTCCTGGATCAGGGCGTGGGTGAACTGGTAGCGGCCCACTGTTTGGGGCAACTCCTCGACTACGCGGGCTCCCAGGGCCTCTTCCAAGACCTCCAAAAGGCGGTCTTCGGACACATCCTCTACCAGCGGAGTCAGCTGCCTTAGCTCGAACTCCCGCCCAATGACCGAGGCGATGGTCAGGGTCTCATTGCAACGCTGGGACAGCCGGTTAAGCCTCCTCCCAATGATTTCCCGCACCCCTTCCGGAATGCGGACGGTCCATGAGTCCCGGTCGCCCGATTCCTGGGTCAGCTCTCCCTCTTGCACCAGCAGGCGCACCACCTCGGTGACGAACAGGGGGTTGCCCTCGGTCTGCGCATGCACCGCCTCAGCCAAGCCGGAGGGAGGATCTACGCCAGCAGCTACCTCGATAAATCGGCCCACATCCTGCTGGCTAAGGCCCCGCAGCATCACCCGCTGGAATAATCTTTCCCTGGTCAGCTCCCCCAAAGTCTCGGACAAGGGATGCTGCCGGGACAGCTCCACGTCCCGGTAGGTCCCCACCAGCAGCAGGCGGCTGTTGCCCAGCTCCCGTGCCACAAACTGTAGTAGCAGAAGGGACGGCTGGTCAGCCCAATGCAGGTCGTCCAGCACCAGCACCAGTGGCTGCTTCAGGGACGCCGATTTCAGAAATGCGGTGATGGAGTCGAACAAGCGAAACCTAGCCTGTTCCGGACTATCTAACTGCGGTGGCGGTTTCAGGTCGGGGAGCCGTTCCTTTACGTCCGAGACTACCTCGGCGATGTCGGCAGCTCCGGCACCCATTTCGGAGCGCAGTTGGTCCGGTTCTCGCTCCCTCACGTAGGACCGTATGGCCTGCACCCAGGGCCAGTAGGGAGGCATGCCCTGCTCTTCGTAACATCGGCCCCAGAGAACCTGGGCGCTGCGCAGCCCGGCGTAGGTGGCCAGTTCCTGGGCCGTCCTGGTCTTACCGATGCCTGGCTCTCCTACCAGGGTAACCAGCCTACCTCGACCTGAGAGAGCGTCCTCTAGGGCTGCCTTCAACTCCCCCATCTCCCGCTGCCTACCCACAAACACGCCTCCAGCCAGGCTGTCCAGGGGTTGTGCTTCTTCCACCGAAGATTCAGCTGTGGTTGTTAGGTCCATTCCGTCCAGGGCCGCCAGCACGTCGGAGGCCGACTGGGGCCGCTCCGACGGGTCTTTGGCCAAGAGCCGCAGAATAAGTGCTTCCAGGGCTCTGGGACACTCTGAGTTATGCCAGGTGGGAGCTACCGGTGGGGTGTTGATGTGCTGCCCGATGATCGCCACCGAGTCGTCCCCCAGGAAGGGAGGTCGCCCAGTTACCATTTCATAGAGCATGGCGCCCAGGGAGTAGAGGTCGGCACGGGGTGTTACCTCGCCGCCCATGGCCTGCTCCGGCGGCATATAGGACACCGTGGTTAGATTGATATTAGACATATAATGTGCTACAGTAATGCTATCCGAATTTAGGAGGTTACCGTGGCGACTACTCTACAACTTGCCGACGCCGTTGGCTATTTCCGAGTTAGTGGCCCCAGGCAGGCCGGAGAGCGGCACGTGAGCCTCGAGGTCCAGGAAGCTGCCTTCTACGATCACTGCCAGTGCCTCCATCTTCATCCAGTGACTACTTTCACCGATGTCGTTTCTGGACGGAAGGACGATCGCGCCCAGTACCGGGCCATGCTAAATTACGTTGTCCAGAATGGCGTCGGCAATGTGGTGGTGCTCTTTCTTGACCGTTTCGGGCGCAACCCGCGGGAGATCCTCAGGCGCTACTGGGAGTTGGAGGAGCAGGGAATCACCGTCCAGTCCATCAACGAGGACTTGAAAGAAGAGTTGATGCTGTTGATCCGGGCGGGAATCGCCGGGCAGGAAAGCAAGCGCACGTCGGAGAGGGTAAGTATGGCGCTGCGGAAAGCTGCGGAGAAGGGGAAACTGGTGAGCAAGCTACCATTTGGTTACGTTAAGGTCCGCGACGTTGAGGGTGAGCGCGTCGAGCAGGTGCCGGGAGAGGCAGCGGCAATCAGACTGGCCTATGAGTTGGCCACGGAGCGCAACATGGGCTACAAGGGTATGGCCGACGAATTGAACCGCCTGGGCTATCGAACCAAGTCCGGGGCACTGTTCGCCGCCCAATCGTTAAAGCTGATCCTTCTGAACCCGGCGATGGCCGGGCGCGCGGTGTTCCGGGGACAGGGCGAAGAGATCATCACGGAGAACGCTTATCCCGCGATATTCTATGCCGAGGAGTGGGAAACTCTCCAACAGCGGCTGACGATCAGAAGGGAGGGCCAACACCGGGGGCGCACCGATACGAGCCCATACCTACTATCAGGCATACTGCGGTGCGGGCATTGCGGCGGGGCCATGGCCGGCGCCAGCTCGGGGCCGGGTAGATACGCGTACTACGTCTGCGCCAACAAAAAGATGGCCCGAGCCCGTTGCGAAGAACAAATCTACCATCGCCGGGAAGCTCTGGAAGAAGCCATCCTGGGGCATTTGGGGCAATACAGTGACCCGGTAAGGGTCCGTGAGTTGCTAGAAGCCCAGGGTCAGGAGTCGGATGCCGGAGATGAGGTGGAATTGACAAGAATAAGCGGCCGGTTGGCCGAGCTGGAGCGAGCCTTCCTGAATGACCTGGACCGAGTGGACCGGGGGGTAATGACCGAGCCGGAGTACCTGAAAAGGCAAGAGGTCCGGCGTGAGGAGCAGGGAGGTTTGCAGTCCCGGAAGGATGACCTGGAAGCCAGAGTTGCCGCCCAGAGGGATGTGGAGGCCCAGGTAGCTGCCGTGCCCGTCAAGGTACAAACCTTCCTCGAAGATTTTCAAGGGATGGACATCCGGCGAGCCAAGGCCATTCTACAGGGGATCATAAAGGCCGCCCATGTGTTCAGCGATAGGCATATAGAGCTTGAGTTTAGGGGCTAATTGACTCTCTCGAAGTAGAGGAGAGACCTTAGCCGAAAGGGGGCTACGACCGGGCTATTCTGGGCTAGCCGATAAGACAACTCGCTCCAAAGTGGCTTAGGTGACACCCACTTGATACGAAGCAACAGGGGTGGTCCTGATTTCTGTCACCATGGATTGGGAGGTCCTTGGTGGGGAATCCCACCGAGAACGGCTGGTCGTACACGGCCAGTTTCTCGCCTGGCCATAGTCGGTTGCAGGGGACTTCAAATCACTACGCGGTAATCATCCAAAAATATCCCCCGCGCCAGGATCCCAAACTCAGGCCTGCAGGGCAGATTCAGCCGAAGGTGGGTTTCCTTTTCCCCGATTCGAATGAAGAGCTTCCGCATGTGACTGTGACAAAAAACCACCAGCGACAATAAATGGGGAAAAGCGCTGCTCCGCAAATTGTACGGATTTTATCTGGGAATATCTCGGAGCTCACGGGGAAATCTTTCGCGAAACACTCGGAAATAATTTGCCTTCACAAGCTAATTCCAGCTAAAGAGGACTTTAAACAGGGAGACTCAATGGAGAACTGGAATGTCTCCAGAAAACCATCCCATCCACGGTGTCGCGACGAAGCTGGCTAATGAAAAAGACGTTCACCGCCATCAACGGAGAGGAGAGGCCAGGTTATCAGTTGACTAAGGTACCGGCGGAGATCGGGGAGCTTCACCAGAAGGCTTTTGCCGTTGCGTTGGCCGAGCCGATGAACGGCTGTTACAAAAAACTCGTAGAAGCCAGATCAGCCTGGAATCAAGTCGAATCCTCCAGCCTGGAATCACTCGCATGCTAATGTATAGCCACGTTAACATGACGGCAACTCGGTCATTACAAAATGATAGGAAGAAAAGAATATTCTAGAAACAAAAAAGGGCCAGCTACAAAAACATAGCTGGCCTTAATTTTGGGCAAAAAAAGAGCCCTCTTTCGAGGACAGTGAAGTAATCATA
Organism: Chloroflexota bacterium; assembly: GCA_022561675.1. Taxonomy (GTDB): domain Bacteria; phylum Chloroflexota; class Dehalococcoidia; order Lucifugimonadales; family UBA3495; genus JADFQT01. Next base: position 2,812 of record JADFQT010000084.1, on the reverse strand, counting down.
TCAGCTTTTGGTAGGGCCTGTCAACTTTTTGTAGCTAAAGTCATATTTTCAGGGTCAAATTTACGCTGTGGTAATTACCGTAAAATTCAGTTCGGCTGCACCGTCCACGTTACTTCCGCACGACGCACAGAAGATCCACCACACCTTAGGTTTTCGGAATCTATCTCTAAGTCAACCAGGTAGTCTCCAGAGGCAGCGGCGAAGAAAGCGCCTCGGAACTGGACGAAATCGCCGTCATCACTCCGAATTTCCTTAGGTGCCAGAGCTATGACGTTGCCAAAAGGGTCCCTGACCTTTAAGTCCGTGCACTCATTCCTATTCGGTATGTTGACTTGTACGAAGACATGATCTCCGACGTCGGCGTGAATGGATGAGGCCGTTGCGGTGGGAGATAGGTCTATTACATCTGCTTGGGTTCTAGACGCTATGTCTTTGTCTTCCTGTGTCCTATTGGACGCTACGTCTGCACCTGTAATAGCTTGGCTAGCCGCCTGCATTGGAGTCGCTGCTGGAGCTGGCACAGTGGGGTCTGGAGCAGCGCAAGCAACCATAGCGACGAGTAGAATTAGTAGCAGTTTCATAATACTCCCCAACATTATCATCAAGTGCGGGACTAATGCCTTGGTCAGGGGCTACTGCTAAGGTGATACTCTTCAATCTGACAACCTGGCCGCTGTTATCATATGGACTAAATGGAAGTCTTTCTTCGGCATAGGGGCTGCGATTCTGCGGCGGCATGCTGCTAAGCCTTCTCTATTAGGTGGGTAAGGTCTCGGGGTTTCTCCTCTGGTGTTGGTCGTAATCCGGCATAAGTCCCTTTTCAGGCTATGCGGCTACTTTTCCCTCATTTTTCAGCAACTCTTCAGTTTGCACTTTCCCGTTGCGTGGCAAACGCGCTTCTATGGTTGCGGTCCTTGGGTCTATAGCATTTTCTTGAGTCATCAGACCGTATTTATGCTCCAGATCCAAGATATACCGGTCCAAATCTTGTTGAGCTTTCTGCACATCCAGCTCTTTCTTATCTACGTCCATCTGCAGCTTCCGCAGGTGGTAGCGGTCTTCCGGATCAAATTCTGCCATGTTCGTCTCCTAGCTACAAGATTAGACCAAGATATTAGTACATGTGTACTACTTTCATCAAGAGGCAGCTGACACTCTGGTTCTACTTGAACAACTTTCCCGAGCTTTCCAAGCAACAGACGGAACGAGTTCGTGTGGATAGTGTCCTATGACGGAGCCGAAGACTGGGACGCTAAGCAAGCGGCTTACTAAGGTTCGCCGGAACGGGCCGCGGTAGTCCCTGAGCTTGACCCTGCTCAATTCATCGCCCTGATAAACTGTTGAACCATGCCGCACAAAATTCTCGAAAAAACCGAGTTGGCCCACGGGCCTGTCCGGTTCCCCATCTTGGCGGCCTTCCACTACCGGGAGTACCGCCTGTACTGGCTCGGAGGAGCCTTCTCCAACATTGGCATGTGGGCCCTTGTCTTCGGCCGGCTGTGGTTGATGCACTCTCTCACCGAGTCTGCTCTGTACCTGGGTCTGGTTACCACATCCAGCCTGGGCCCCATCCTGCTCTTTTCAGTTTGGGGCGGCGTGTTAGCCGACCGGGTCAACCGGCTCAGGCTGGTGATAGCGACCCGGGCGCTGTTCGCCGTATTGGCACTGCTTACCGGAGCACTGATTTCTACGGATGTAATCCGGCCTTGGCAGGTCATCGCCTTGTCGCTGCTCACCGGCATATTGTTATCCTTCGACATTCCCTCTCGGCAGGCCATGCTGCCTCGCCTGGTGCCCAGAGAGCGACTGGTCAATGCAATCGCTCTCTATTCCCTGCTGTTCAGCGGCTCGGCCATCGTTGGGCCCGGCTTCTTCGCTCCTCTGGTCAATCTCTGGGGCCTGGACGGACTTTTCTACCTCATCGGAGGGTCCTACATCCTCACAGTCGGCATGATGTCCATGATGAAACCATCCCCGCATCAGAGGAGTAACAGTGAACATGGGATGTGGCAGGGTCTGCGGGAGGGTTTCCGCTACATACAAAAAAGCAGGCTGATCCTGAGTCTTATCGGCATCGCAACGATCGGTGGGATTTTCGGGATGTCCTTCGAAACGCTACTTCCCATTTTTGCCGAGCGGTTGCTGAAGGGAGGTGTCGATACTTATAGCATCATGCTGTTGGGCCTTGGAGTGGGAGGTTTGAGTGGGACGGTTACCTTGGCCTGGTTGGGCAACCTGAAGAATTCCCCCCGGTTCTTGCTGCTGTCTGGAACCGGCTTTGGCCTGGCCCTTGCCCTCTTTGCCCAGATGACCTGGTTTCCAGCTGCCATGGTAACCCTGGGGCTGGCGGGAGGCTTCAGCGTGGTGTTCATGACGGTAAACAACACCATGGTCCAGAGTCTAGTGGCTGAAGACTTTCGGGGACGGGTCATGAGCGTCCATCAACTCAGCTGGGGTGCCACCGCGTTGGGGGGAATGTTAATTGGATTTCTGGCACAGTTGGGGGGCGCGCCTTTTGCCCTGACCCTGGGTGGATTGATTACCGCGCTCTTCGCCGGAGGGTTAGTGCTGGCCAGACTGGGGGAATTGGCCAGAGCGACTCAGGCTACAGCGCTGGAATTGAGCGCCGACACGCATCAGCCCGCCAACTCAGATCCAGGCTACTGAGATATCATCTCGCCGGATTCCAGCGTAGGCGTGAGGGCTTCGCAGTATCTTGCCCCATAGCATTCCAGGCATATTCACGTCGGCAGGCTTAACAAACGGAGCAGCTCTACTATCAGCTACCGTGTCGGGCTTTCTCGCAAACCCA
>JADFQT010000083.1 GCA_022561675.1 Chloroflexota bacterium | reverse complement strand
GGGGGCCGCCCTTATGCGAGAACCGCCCTGAAATCACGATGGACATGGTCCATGATTTCCTCACCAGCATGTACACCGACCGCGCCGACTTCGTTTTCACCGTTTCACGGGATTTCGTGCGTTCGATCCAGACGCCACTGCTGATAGCGCCCGACGACGTACCCGCGCACCCATACAAGGTCGCGATGGAGGTCGCTAGCCTCGCCCCGAACGCCGAGGTGACCATTTATCCCTGGAAAGATTCGCAGTCGCACATCGACGAAGTCGTAGAGCACGCAAGGCGTTTCCTCAAGAAGCACGAACCCGTCAAAGTTTAGGTATTCCGAATACTAACCGTGGTGAAGATAATCAAAACACTAGACCATGGATACCCAGTAGACCCAGACCGGCAATGCGAAGCAAAGGTGAAGGGTACGCATCACCGATGCAAGAAACCAACGATAGTGGACAGGCACTTCTGTGCTTATCACAGTGGACATGCTGGACCCAGGCTTGATCCCTTCCGCGACATTGAGGAGGAGGAGGACTCTCCGGAATGGGAGCCTGTCCCACCCCAACTCAGTGGCGTGAGGCTGTCGCCTTTTGTTTCATCCCGAGGATCCTTCGGTTCGCGCCTTTCAGCTGAATTAGATTGGGCGGCATCCAACCGGCCAATGGGAATGGCTGCATGCCTGCTGCCTTTATAACCATCCGGTTCTGGGTGCCGTGCAGGCCCTCAAGGAACGAGAGGGATTCGTTGCCAGCGTATTTGCGCGTTCATGAGTACCAACTATAATTTTAGCCATATCATCCTCCCAACGGTGTTGGTTACGTCCGTCCTCAAGTTAATTGGCCGGTCTCTAGGTTAAACCGGTATTTAACGATATCTTCACTTAAGCGGTAATATGGCCCGTATTCGATACACTGGCGGCTGGGAAGCTGGGTAGGATATGATAGCCACTCAGGAGACAGGCAAATCTTTTTACGGAGAGCGAGATGATCTACGAAGTACGCACCTATGATTTGAAGCCCGGAGCCATTCCCCAGGCGGAAGAAGCCTTCGCCGAGGCTCTGCCTCATCGCGAGAAATATGGGCCAATCGCCGCATTCTGGCACACTGAGATCGGCCCCTTGAACCAGATCATCCACGTCTGGGGCTACGAAAACCTGGAAGAGCGTGACAGCGTCCGCGCGGCAGCCGGAAAGGACCCCAATTGGCCGCCCAAGATCACACCGGGCAACATCCTGAACATGAACTCAGAGATCTGGAACCCCGCCCCTTTCATGAAGCCCATGGGCGGCGACCAGGCCCTGGGCGGCATCTACGAGATGCGGACCTACACCTACGAGCCTGGCTCCATCCCGGAGTTGCTCAAGCGCTGGGAGGCGTCCCTACCCGAGCGGGAGAAGCACTCGCCCCTGGCGGCGGGCATGTGGACTGAGTTCGGCGGTCTGAACCGGTGGATGCACATCTGGCCCTACAAAGACCTGAACCACCGGGCCGAGATACGGGCGAAAAAGATCGAAGGCTGGCCCTCTGGAGCACCGGGCCGGGTCCGCCAGGAGAACAAGATCATGGTGCCGGCCAGCTTCTCCCCTATGCATTAGCCGGTCCCAGATTCCTTTCGCTGGTTGCTCGACCTGGTGCGTGAAGACGCGGTCGCCCGCGCGGCCTCTTCACTAGGCAGAAACGAGGATGGTTGACGACATCGAGCGACTCCGAGCTAACCCTGGAGCCCCAGACCAATCAGTCGTGTCGGGGTTAGTCTATGACGTAAGCAATGGCTCCATGAGCAAAATTGTGGCACCGGCCACACTTCGCGGCACCACCTGAACTGAAATCGCCTGGTAAGCCAATGTGGTCTAAATCGAAGTGGAACGAAACCTTGACCTACTCGGTCATGTTGAGTTCTAGGAGCAAATATGCCTCGCCAAGAATACTTCAGCCCCGAAACGTTGCCGCCAACCCGGGGCTATTCTCAAGTCGTCAAGGTAGGCAACACCGTTTATATTGCTGGCCAAGTTGGAATAACGGTTGACGGGAATGTGGTCAGCAAAGGTGATGCCGCGGCACAAGCCCGGCAAATATGGCAGAACCTGGAAGCTGCGGTTAAGTCGGCGGGTGGCGACCTAGAAAATATTGTTAAAACCACCACTTATGTGACTGATATCTCACACTCCGTAGCGGCCCGACAGGTGCGTGCCGAATTGTTCCCAACAAATCCTCCGACCAGCACGCTGCTGGTAGTGTCCCAACTAGCCAGCCCCGATTACCTGATGGAAATTGAGGCCATCGCGGTGGTGGACTAGCTCTCTCGGATAAAGGCGGGAGGACCGTTATGGGTACCCGAAGATCTTCTCTGGTGCCCGAGCAGTTCGGAACGCTTCAAGACGTACGCGTATTGTCCTCGGTTAGGTGCCCTTACACGCTGTGCCGTTGAAGCAGGTCTGTTCATAAAGGCGCCCGCGTCATGACATTCGCCGGCCTACTGATCCTGGCCTCCGGCTTTCTCCTGATGACCCTTGGCGGCATCCCCTGGTTGGCACCAAAGATGGCGGCGGCGATGCACAACCTCCAGGCATTCAACGCTCTTCGTTATAGGAACTACCGCTGGTTCTGGTTGAACGGCGCCACCCAGGCCATGGCCCAAGGAATGCAGTTTCTGATCCTGGGCTGGCTAGTGTTGGATATCACTAGTTCTTCCTACCAGCTGGGATTGGTAATCTTTGCCTTCGGTCTGCCTAACCTGCTCTTCGCGATGTTGGGCGGGATCATCGCCGACCGTGCCAACCGTCTAAAGCTGTTGATTTCTACCCGTCTATACGTGTCAGTCCTGATATTCGCCCTTGCCATCCTAAGAATCACTGATCTGTTGGAGATCTGGCAGGTTTACGCCGTCGTGTCCCTCCTAGGAACGGTTCAAGCGCTGAACGGGCCCGCTCGCATGGCCATAGTAGCGGACCTGGTGAAGCGAGATGACATGATGAACGCTGTCTCGTTACATGCCATGGTTAACCAGACCGGCCAAATCATAGGACCGGCAGTAGCCGGAGGGATTATCGAACTCGCGGGGATAGGTCCGACGCTAATGGTTAATGGGGGGCTTTATTTGTCAGGGATCGTATTCCTGTCATTGATCAGAGGTTTGCCACCTCGATCCGCTGCCAGGAAGGCTACTCTCCTGGAAGACCTGCGGGCAGGACTGCAATGCATCCGATCAACTCCGATCCTGTATACCGTCATAGGGATGACGGTGGCTTTCGCCTTCTTCGCTGCGTCGTACCGTCATGTCATGCCCGCCTTTACCAAAGAAGTGCTGGAGATAGGAGCGGGTGGGACCGGTTTGCTGTTGCTGGCGGCGGGCCTGGGATCATTGCTCGGAAATCTGATACTAGCCTCGCTGGGGGACTTCCGACGCAAGGCGCGACTGCTCTTGGTATCAGTGCTGCTTCTTTCTGTGGTCCTGACTATGTTCGCCTGGTCGCCCTGGTTCTGGGCATCCTGGATAATATTATTGTTCGTGGGAGCGACGAGTTTCGGGTTTTTCACCCCATTGGCGACCACACTGATTCAGCTTAACGTGCCCTCGGAGTTACGGGGCCGGGTTTTGAGCGTATTTCAACTCGCCCCAGCGGTTCATTATCTTGGTGCACTGCCCCTTGTCGTGGCGGCCAATGTTATATCCTGGCCCGTTGCCATAACAGGTGGTGCAGCCCTGAGTCTCTTTGTTGCCTTGTGGCTTGGGCTATGGCGCCCGGTCTTACGTCATTTGGAGGAGTAGCAGGGCTTTGACCAATCGAATTGCTTCGCCCGAGTTAGAAAAGAGTCTCAACGTTTCGGAAACCCGGCCTGATAAGGCCATCAACCAGACCCCTGTCTGAAAGTCGACTGCCGAAACGACGCAGTCCTCGTAGGCCCACGGCGCTACATGGAATTTTCGCTAGGGATTTAGAATCATGCCCGTGGAACAGAACAAGATAGCTATCGTCTTTGACTTTGACGACACCCTAACTGAGGATACATTGACTCGACTCCTCACCCAGTATGGGGTGGATGCGGAAGCGTTCTGGCTGGAAGACGTGGCATCCTTGAGCGAAGCCGGTTGGGACCCGCCCCTGGGTTATATGAAGGCGATGCTGGATTTGACGAAAAATAATGGGGCTCTCTCTTCGCTAAAAAATAGTGACTTGTTTGAGTTTGGCCAAACCCTGGATTTTTATGAAGGAGTTCGTCAGTTTCTGGACCAACTTCCTGTTTACCTTGGTTCGCAGCCAGATTGGGTTGAAGCTGGGGTTAGTGTGGAATTCTACATCGTCACCGGAGTGCTTCCGGTTGTTCCAGGCCTCCCAGGGACTGAAGCCGTTAGTTCGACTCTATCCACGCCCGGAGCGAAACACTCTCCAGGCCAAATAGGCCCCAATTACAGCTGTAGAAATGACACCGATAAAGAACATGATGGCCTGCAATCCCGCCCAGCCAAGGGGGTTGTAGGTAGCAAGGAGGATTGCCAGACCAATGATCATAGCTGCCACGATTATGCCAAGGACGATGCGATTAGCCAGGCGATCCAGGCGTCGAATGATTTCATCGAAGCCCGATGGCCGGATGCGGACCTCCAACTGGCCTCGCTCCACCTCGCTGATCAGTCGGCGTAACCTTCTGGGAAGCTCGATGCTCAACCAGGCCAGGTCAAGGCTACTCTCACCGAGGCGTCGCGCCACTCTACGAGGCGAGAGGCGTTGCCGCATCAAATGCCTGGCGTAAGGGATGATCACTGCGGTCTGATTCAAGGCCGGGTCAAGCTGCTTCGCTATTCCTTCCACCATCATCAGAGTCTTGATGAGCAAAGCTAGATTCGAGGGCAGGCGCAGATAGTGACGACGAGCAATAGAAAGGACCTCATTAAGCAGAGCTGTCAGCCCAATTTCTTCCATGGGCCGGTCGTAGTACTGGTAGAACAAACGAGAGATATCGGCCCGGAGTAAATCGCTATTCACCCTTTGGCTGGTAACTCCCAGGTCCATCAGAGCGTCTACCAACTGATCCATATCCTGTCTGGTGACAGCCACAAACAGGTCGATTAGCTGCTCCTGGGTCCGCCTGTCGATGACCCCCACCATGCCGAAGTCGATGAGGCCCAGCTTCCCTGCTGGCTCCACAAAGAAGTTTCCTGGATGAGGATCAGCGTGAAAGAACCCGTCCTCAAAGACCATCTTTAATACAGTCTCGCTTAGTCGTTGGGCCAGAGCAGAGCGATCGATGCCGGCCTGGTTCAAGGCCTCTAAATCGTTGATTTTGATGCCGCGAATCCGTTCCAGCGTCAGCAGGCTGGAGGTAGTAGTTTGCCAGAATACCTTAGGGATATGAAGGTCAGGACTATCGGCGAAGTTAGCTGCTATGCGCTCGATATTCCGAGCCTCGCGCAGGTAGTCTAGTTCTGAACGCAGGGTCTGAGAGAACTCATGGGTCAACCCTACGACGTCGTACTGGCTTGCCAGGTCCCAACGTCTGCTGGCGGCGTTAGCTAGGCTATGGAGAATTCTCAAGTCTGTTTCCACCTGATCAACGGCGTCAGGGCGTCGCACCTTGATCACCACCTCCGTGCCATCCCGCAGAGTTGCAGCGTGGGCCTGGCCGATGGAGGCAGCAGCTAGCGGCGTCGGGTCGAACGTAAAAAAGACCTCCTCAATGGGCTGACCTAACTCGGCGGCCACCAGTTCCCTCACAATTTCCACCGGAATGGGAGGCGCAGCGTCCTGCAACTTGACCAACTCTGCCTGGTACTCCTGAGGCAGCAGGTCACCCCGGGAGGAGAGCACCTGTCCCAGTTTGATGAAGGTCACCCCCAGTTCCTCCAGCGCCATACGAACACGCTCTGGCCGGGTAGGTCGTTCTTCCGCCCTCCCGGAACGGCCTAGGAGCCGCCAGTGAAGGGAGGCGAAACGCTGGAGGCCAAGTATGCCTATCAGGTCACCCAGGCCGTGGCCTATCAATACCGTGGCGATTTGCCGGTATCGGCCCAGGTAGCTACGCATGTTTGAAGGCAGCACCAACTTCTCCTCGCATCCTCCTCCCTCCCCAAGTTTATCTACCCCCGGACTATACCACCTACCTACCGTCCTCTACCTGCAGCTCACCCAAAAAGACCCCGGATTCCTCTCTTGGACCTCCCAGGGGTCAAGGAGTTGCGGCGGAACCAGGGATGCCGCCTGAGCTTACCTCAAGGGCGGCAGTGGAGGGAGTAGCCAAGAGGCCCCAATGGGAAGTGGACGACATCTTTTTTTAAGTACGGCCCAGCTTACCGGCAAGCCCATCCCTTGCCCTTGGCCCATCTCACGGTGATGCATGCCACAGAGTCGTCTATTTTGCTTGACCCCCCTTGGCTTCACTCACCCTGTAGCAGCGTCTAAGCGTCGCTGCGCCTCCTGCAACACGAGCGTAGGATCGTCATATTCAGTTTTGTCTCTAATACGATCTAGCTTCAAATTGAAGCTTTATCTAAATCTGACATAAGGACACGAATAGGTTATCATGCGGCAATTACCCTTGCGTGACCAATGAAGTCCCATCCCGCTCTTGGGCATCGGTCGAGAGCCTACTGTAAACGATTGCCCTTAATTGGCCTGCCATATCGGGCTCCTTTTGGTGTATTTCCGTTTGGTTCTAGGACGGCCCCTATTCGAGTGATTGGAGGACAGGAAATGCCAAGAGAAGAAGTAATGGTCATGGACTTAATTTTCGGGAGGTGGCGCAGCCAAACGCTCTTCACTGGCGTCAAGCTGGGCATTTTCGATGCTCTGGGCGAAAAGCCCAAAGGAGCCAGTGCTGTGGCTCAGGAACTTGGGCTGGAAGCCACGCTATGCTATCGCCTGCTGCGGGCCCTGGGGTGTCTCGAATTACTAATTGAAGACAAAAATCGGGCTTTCTCCTTGTCCCCAGCGGGCCAGCTTTTGCAAAGCGATCATCCGCAAACCTTGAGGGGAGTAACCCTGCTGGAAGAAGGACCCGAGCATTACGCCTTGTGGAAACACTTGCCGGAAATGATTCGTGAGGGGAGGCAAAATGCCTTCGTAAGAGAATTTGGGCGTATGGCCTTCGACCACGCGGATCAAAGTCCGGCGTATGCCGAGGTGTTTAATCAGGCAATGAGCAGTTACTCCAATGCCCACGCGGTCTGGGTATTGGATGCCCTGGAAAACCACGACCTTTCGCAGTTTGCCCACCTGTGCGATGTTGCCGGGGGGCATGGACACCTGATGTGTACCTTCCTCACCAAGTACCCTCATTTGAGGGGTACCGTCATGGACCTGCCCAACGTGGTGGAGAATAAGGAGCTGTTGTGGGCCGACAGAATGGGGGTTGGAGACCGTTGCACCTACGTCGGCGGAGACATGTTTGAGGAAATACCGGCCGCCGACGCTTATACGATGAAAATGATTCTCCATGACTGGAATGATGAGGAGTGCGTCCAAATTCTGTCCAACATACGCGATTCGGCTTCCCCAAAAGGAAGGGTGTTTGTGTGCGAGCATATCGTCTCCAACCCGGAGACACCCCATTTTTCAAAGTTATTTGATATCCATATGATGTGTTGGGGCACCGGACGGGAGAGGACCAGCGAGGAATATCGGGCGCTTCTTGAGAGATCTGGCTGGACTTATATCAATACCTGGTTCCCTTCCCAGGGACTAATGGGGGTGATAGAAGGAGCTAAAGGGTGATTGCCAGCCAGTTGGTCGTCTGACCAGCCTTCATCCTCGAGTTGAGGTACTTTGGAACTAAAACTCCCGAAAAACACTTTGGAAGATGGCCTTTGGGTGGGCCGGAGTTTTGGAAAGGTGGTCCCGTCATTAGACGCCGCCAACTCCCCCGAAGCTGTTCTTACGGCCGTCAGATGAGGTGGGAAGACCCTGGATAACTGCCCAGTAAGAATGCTAGGTATCCATAGTATTGGGCGAGAAGATTTCTTCTAGACCAACAGGCCTCTTGGTCAAGTTTTGCTCGTAGCCGTAGCGGGCCATCGTTTCCAGGGTTTTGCGGTTAGCCGATATTCCGTAGGGGAAGGGGTCTGCAGGCACCGATTGGCGGCCTTCCAAGGGCAGATATCCAAACTGGAAGTAGGATTGCACCAAATCCCGGGCGGGCGCGAGCAGTTGCTCCTTAGCCTCCAAAAAGGCATGGTACAGGTTTAGGGCGACCCAAGGATGGCGTTCCAGCACCGACTTGCGCACTGCCACACAATGATTGATCGGAGAGATGCCGGTTTTCTGAAAGTACCTAGCGTTTTCAGCCACCGGGTCTGGAAACAGGGGCCGCATTTGTGGTTGCGCCGAGACAGACACTCCAGTTCTATCTAGCAATGTAGTCCCAGCAATCGTTATCGCCGCGCCATCAAGTTCATCGGCCGCCAGCATTGTGGCGATGGTTTTGTCTGCCGGAATCTGGTGGATGGTTACGCCTGCTGGGGCCTGATAGCCAAACTCCTTGCCAATGCTCTCCAGGCGCTCCTGATACCAAGTCAGCTTCTCCGGTTCAACGCCAAACTCGTCCTGTAGAATGCCTCGCGACCAGACCGCTGCAGTCATCATGTACTCAGCAACCCCGATATGCTTTCCGTGCAGGTCTTGAGGTTCTTGAATATCCCCCTCCTGGCGCACCTGAAATCGGGTATGGTGAAAGTCTCGAAAAGGGAAGACTGGCAGGGCCACCCATGGGTTGTCACCTCGTTCGGCAAGCATTAGCAACGCGGTCACCGACATTTGGGCTATGTCGAACTCGGCCGAGCGGAGCTGCCTCCAGATAAGCTCGCCGGAGTAGACATCCGATGGTATCAAGTCTATGCCATCTGGACTGACGGCCCCCTCCAGTATCAACCGAGTTAAATTGTTTCTCTGCTCGGATACCGCTAGGGCGACGCTAAGTTGCAATTTCGCCACTCCTCAACCTCCTAACGTTCCGGTACCGGGCTTCCGGGGTGGGGCGCTTGCATTCGTGGGTTTCAGCGTCGCCACTAGGTGACCGGAACTCTACTGGTAATGATCGTCATCCTTGTCCTGGAGGGACCTTTTTAAGGATTGATAGTACGGACCGAATCTAGTCTACGGTACTGCGAAGAAAGTTCCTACTACTCGCTGGCCACTCACCGTCCGCTCTCGGGCAGTCCGAGCCATGCCGGACTAATCCATCGCAACTGGCCGGACCAATTTTGCGTGGCGCCTTCCGGCAAGAGTCGTTGCGCCCTGTACCGCCAGTCCCACCATCGTGGTGGAGCGGCTGTAACCAAAGGGGTAGTTCGTCCGACCGG